>JACIWG010000197.1:2083-2661 GCA_014361085.1 Nitrososphaeria archaeon | reverse complement strand
CCTAATATTATTGTGATGGCTCCTAAGATTTCTCTAACTCCAAACTTTTCCTCTTTCAACAGTAGTCTTGTTAGTATTAGTGTGAATAGTGGGTAGGAGTATACGATTGTTGTTACTATTGATACGGAGCCTATTTTTAATGCTGTCATCATTGTCAGCCAACCTACGCTCATGACGATTCCTGTTGCTATGAAATAGAGTAGGCTTGTTTTTGGAACTTTGATATTATTTCTTTCACCTGTTAGTATTATGTATGCTAGGAAGAAGGTTAGGCTTGTGGTTGCACCTACTTGTGCACTTAGGTATGGGTCTGGTTCTATTTGTAGGCCAGCCTTGCTTATTATGTTTGATAGTGCGTATGAGAGAGTTGCTGTTAATGCGATGGCAAGTGCTTTTTCTAGCTTGAATTCTTTTGCCCCGCTTGCTAGGATTATTCCTGGTTACAGCTGCTGCTCCTACTATGGTTGTGATGGTCGGCTTTTCTGCTAATATTGGTATTGAGAGTATTACTGTGAATACTGGGCTGCTTCCTACTATTGCACTTGACCTTGATACACCAATTTTATTCATGGATATGA
>JACIWG010000197.1:0-2073 GCA_014361085.1 Nitrososphaeria archaeon | reverse complement strand
ATATAGTAGTCTTCCTATGCCTAGTGAGAATAGTCCTCCTAAAGCAAACAATATTACTGCTATTGCATTTAATGTCAAGGTTCTTGTGATTGTGAGCGTGGTTAATATTATTGTTTGGGTTAGTATGCTGTAGAATGCTGCTATAGTTGGTGATGTGTTTTTCATTCCTTTTGCGATAAATATGCTGCTCACTGCACTTGATAGTGATGTTGTAAGTGCTAAGGTTTCGAGAATCAATTGCATCCTTTATGAACATATATTATTTAAGTATTTCATTTCATTCTTTTTGCTTTTAAGTATCACTGCATTTTTTATTGATCTTTAATATTTTATATTACCTTTGCTTTCTTTTTTAAAAGAATGTTTTTGTTCGTCACGTTTTATATACATAATGTATGGATACATATTTTATGAAAAATATAGTGATAAGAGATGAAGTGAATGAGTTGCTTTCTAAAATGAAAAGGGAAAAAGAATCTTTTTCTGATGTTATACTAAGGTTAATAGAGGAAAGAAAAAATAAATCGTTTGAAGTTCTTAGAAAATATGCTGGAAGTTTTAAGGAAAATAATTTAGGAGATACTATTATTGAAGAAAGAAAAAGTTTTAGAATGAGAGAATTTGGCATTTGATAATTTTGTGATTCTTAGACTTTTTGTTTGATTTAACATTTTTGAAAATGTCAAAGGGTGTCTGTGAGAATCTATAAAAAATTCTAAAGTTTAAAAATAATGTTATATTTTCTATTATCTGTTGTACAGACATAATAGTTTAAGAATGTATGATGTATGTTTGAGTGAAAGGTTCATCTTTTTAGTCGCATATGTAACATATGCTCTCTTGTATTTGGCTAGACTTAACTTTTCTGTTGTCCTGCCTATCTTTAATGAGGAATTTGGTTTTTCCAAGTTCAGTTTAGGTTTAATTGGTGGAGCTTATTCGATTTCCTATGCTATAGGCCAGTTTGTTCACGGCCAACTTGTTGAAAAATATGGTCCAAAAAGAATTATTCTTATAGGATTATTGCTTTCTAGTCTAATGAATTTGTTATTTGGTTATGTTGATGTTTTAGTTTTGTTTGCGATTGTTTGGGCCATTAATGGTTTTGCTCAGGCAGCTGGATGGCCTTCTGTGATTAAGATTGTTAGCAGAAGTTTTAGCTCAGGTTTTGGAAAAGTTGGCGGCTTTTTTGGCTCATGTTTTCTTGTTGGAAATGTTGTTGCTTGGCCTATTATTGGATATGTTGTGTTATGTTTTGGTTGGCGTATGGCTTTTGTTATGCCATCTATTGTATTGCTTATTCTTGCTCTTCTAATATGCTTGACTGTTAAAGATGATGGTAGAGGGGGTTTGGTTAAGGTTGGTGGTTTTGGTTGGTTTGAAAATTTTAGAAGACTATTTTCTTCAAGAAATATTCTTATTATTGCTCTGGCTTTTGTGCTTTTACAGTTTATTCGGAGTGTTTTTACTTTGTGGGCGCCAACATACTTGTTTGAAAGGTATGGTTTGAGTTTGGAGTTTGCAAGCTATTATGCTATTGCTATACCTTTTGGTGGAATTTTGGGTTCAATATTTTCTGGATGGTTTCTTGACCGTACAAGCAAATTTGGTAAGCGATTGGTCTTATGTATTTTGGTGTTACCTTTGAGTTTTACAATATTGTTGCTTTATTATGCTCTGTCCTTTAGTTTTGCTGGAGGAATATTTTCACTTTTTCTTGTTGGTTTCACTTTATATGGTCCGCATGTTGTTATGTCTACTGTTATACCTATGGAGTTTAATGAAAAATATGGTGGTGCTAGTGTTGCAGGTTTTATTGATGGTTTAGGCTATTTAGGATTAATGTTTGCTGACTCTTTTAATGGCTGGCTTGTTGACGTATACGGTTGGAATAGTGTTATGGTATTTTGTTTCGCTAGCTCAATATCTGCTATATTTTTGATAGCACCATTTTATAAAGAAAAATAGTATTTTAATGATGAAGAAATTTATTTTACAAATTTTATTTTGGCGTGTAAATGAATTCTTCTCCACTATTTAGTACAATAACTTTGGTTGCAGGAGTTAGAGCAT
>JACIWG010000196.1:833-2701 GCA_014361085.1 Nitrososphaeria archaeon | reverse complement strand
AAACTAGTATTTTTAAAAATAGGAATGTTTTAAGATCTGATTATATTCCTGATAAATTATACTTTAGAGATGAGCAAATTAAAATTGTAGCTGAAACGATTTCTCCTGTTCTGCATGGTGCAAGGCCGTCTAATATGTTTCTTTATGGTAAAACTGGTACGGGTAAAACAGCTGTTGCAAAATATGTTTTTTCAAAATTAAGCCAAATAGCTTCTTCAAAATCAATTAACGTTCACTTTGCTTATGTAAATACACGAATGGCAGGTACTGAATATAGAGTCCTTTATGAAATAGCTCGTGATTTTAATATTCCAGTTCCTCATACAGGTCTTGCTTTAAGTGAAATTTTTGATAGGATTTTCAAAACTCTTAATAGAGAACATTTTTCCGGCCTTATAATTTTAGATGAAATAGATTTTCTAGTTAAAAGTCATGGTGATGATCTATTATATGAGCTTACTCGTGCGAACGAAAAATTATCAGGTGTCTTTGTTTCTCTTATAGGTATATCAAATGATTTAACATTTAAAGAATATTTAGATCCAAGAGTTTTAAGTAGCTTAAGTGAAGAAGAACTTGTCTTTCCACCTTATACAGCCGAAGAATTAAAAGTGATTTTAGCTGATAGAATAAGACTCGGTTTTCAGCCTAATGTATTTACAGAAGCGGCGTTAAATTTAGCGGCCGCGCTAGCTGCAGCGGAACATGGCGATGCCAGGCGGGCCGTTGATCTTGTCCGGGTTGCTGGTGAAATAGCAGAACGGAAGAATCTTAATGTTGTCGATGAAGAACAGGTTCGTGAAGCATTATTAAAAATCGATCAAGACAGGCTTGCAGATGCACTTAAATCTTTGCCACTGCACAGTAAGCTTGTTGTTTTGAGTGTGGCTAGTTTAAAGGACAATGTGTCAACTGGAGCAGTTTATAATAATTATGTTCAGTTATGTAAAAGATTGAGTGTTCCTGAGTTAACTACTAGACGTGTTAGTGGTTTATTAAATGAATTGTCTATGTTAGGAATTGTTTCAGCGGAAACTGTTAGTCTAGGTCGTCAAGGTCGTAGTAAGAGGCCTAAACTTTTAATTCCATTAACTACAGTAAAAGCTGTTTTTTCTAATGATCCTGTCTTATTTGATTTGGTTAAATATGTGGAAGATTATGTTGGATAGTTATTTCACTAAAGTTTTTTTCAATAATTTCTAGCGTGCTTAAGTTGACTATTGCCGCTATACCTGGAGTTGGATTTATTCCAATAGATTTCTGATGCATGGTTTGATTCTGGAATGTTCCCGAATTTATTATTAATGTTCCTCTATATTTGGTATAACCAAAAACATGTACATGTCCAGCATGAAATACGTCTGGTGGCGTATCTATAACCAATGTGTCCTCTTCTGCTGGTGCTATAATTGTTCTTGCTCCAAAAACAGGGGCTAAATGTCTTGCTCTTAATAATAATCTCATTGCGTTCTCCGGTCTACTGGTTTCTGAAGATGGTGAAAATGCAAAAACGTCGTCTAAACTACGGCCATGATATACTAAGAAATTTACTCCATGTAATTTTATCTCAAGCGGATCACCATACATTAGTACATTATCCATTCTATACAATTCTTCACAATATTTTCTCGGAATAGATGGTTGTGGCAGAGCTTGTCTTGTTGCATCATGGTTTCCAGGAATGATAATAACTTGAATGTGTTTTGGTATTTGTTCAATATATTGTGCCGCTAAAATATATTGTTTTCTTATGTCTGTTATTTCTAATTCTTTTTCTTGATTTGGATAGATGCCTACGCCATCTACAAGGTCTCCTGCTATTATGATATACTTTAATTTTTTAATAATTTCTATATCTCCATGGTGTC
>JACIWG010000196.1:0-823 GCA_014361085.1 Nitrososphaeria archaeon | reverse complement strand
CAGTGCAATAAGTGTTCAAAAGTTTCTCTTTGAAAACTTTTACTTCCTATATGTAAATCGGATAGCAGGAGTGCATAAACTTCTTGCGCTCCTGTTTGTAATGTTCTATCTGGTATTTCAGGAAATTCTATTTTTGTAGCATAAGCTATACCTTCCTTTATAGAGGATATTTCAGCTATTACTAATTGGTCCGGTAAAACTTCCAAAGGATTATGGTTTTGTGCATTTTGTTTGGCAACTATTTTTAATACTCCAGATGGATCTTCAATTTCTAAAACTATTTTATCTTTTTTTATCCTTTTTTCTTTTACTAATCCTGCTACTCTTATATCTTTTTCATTTTCTGTAACCTTGTCTATTTTTGTAAGACTTTTTGGTGTCGGTCTGGAATTAGCAACTTTTAATAATTTAATGTAACGATTTAAAAAATATTTTTTAAACCCCTCTATTCCCTCAAGAATTTTAACTTCATTTCCAGGGTCTTTTAAAACCTTAATGTCTGTTTTTATATTCTCATATTCTATCTTTCCCTCTACTTCCTCTTTTTTGGGTAAAATAAATTCAATATCATTTAAGGTAATAAAATTTGACCCTATTAATTCGACTTTTTTTCTTTTTATTATCTCATTTATTATTTCGTTTTTACTAATATTTTTTTGTTCTGTTAGAATTTCAACTAACTTTTTAAAAGCTTTTGGCTCTATTTGTAAACCCTCTTTAGTAAATTCATATACAATTTTTTCAATATCTTCTTCTGACAATCCTAATAAAACGTATTAGTAATAGGGTTTAAAACTATTCCTCTTTTTTTTAATTTAAATCA
>JACIWG010000195.1 GCA_014361085.1 Nitrososphaeria archaeon | reverse complement strand
TAATATTATTATGTGTAAGGTAACAACCAATAATGTAATAGAAGTTAGCATTAATGGGCGTCCTATTAAGATAGAAGTCTTAGTCTAAATTTGATAATTTAGAAATATTATTAAAAGCCTCCTTTAGTTTCCTGTATTCTTCATCAACTTCTTCGGCTTTTGAATATAAATTTTTAATATGCGTTTGATATAATGTTTGCCATTTTTCATCTATACCGCTAAAATTTTTTGAAAGTTTAACAAGCTCATTTTTTATTTTTTCAGCCTCCTCAGATAATCTTTTTGAGTGTACACCCGCTTTTATAAGCTCTATTTTATGAGAAAGTGTTAAAGGAGATACAACTAACACGCCTTGCCTTGCATAATCTCTTAATAAATCATAGCCCTCTGATACTAGAAACCAATATACGCCTTCTGAAGGAATGTAGGCAAATGCAAAATCAGCTGAACCGTTCTCTGGGCAAATATAATCCTTAGCAATCTTTTGCAAATGACCTTCTATATCTTTAAAGAATAGCTTTTTATATTCCTCTTTTTCTTCTTTACTGTAAGATTCAATCATTTTTCTATAATTATCTAAAGGAAATTTTGAGTCTATACAGATTATACCAACTGTTGATTTTATGTAAGCATCAGGAATCTTATTTCCAAATATTTTCTTCCTAATACCAACCATGTCAGGAGGCAGTTGATCATTCAAAATATTTTCAAGAGCAATTTCCCCGAAAGCACCACGTTCAGAGGGTACACGAAGCATTTGTTCAAGGGACTTATGCATTTCTTTCATTTCTCTAGCATGCTCTTCTAATTTGCCGACTTTTGTACTTAATTCAGAATTCCAAACTTCAAGGACAGATTCTTTTATGTCTTCTTTTTTGATTCCAATTTTCTTTGATATATTTACGATATAAAGTAAAAGAATTATTATAATAACCAAAAGAACAACAGTAATTACTTCAAACAAGTATATCCAAATTAGGTAACAAATTAATAAATATAAAAATATTGATTGATTTTAAAAAGAATGCATACTCTTGTTGATTCCAAAAGAAATGTTAAAAAAAGGTATATTAGTATATCGATATGATTGTGGCGGTTTAAAGCCAGATACAATTATCTTAGGGTCTATTGGAGCGAATGTTCTCACTTCTTCGATTTTAATAGCACAACCTTTATTACAGCCTTCATAGTATTTAAAAAATTCATTTTTATCAACACCTGCATAAGTTCTAAACTTTCTCCATAATATGATAGGTTCATCCTCAACAACTTCTCCCACTTTAAACTCACCAACTACCTTTTTAACGGGTGAAGTTGCGTACATGTAAACTAATTCTATATTTTTAGGAAATCTTTTCCTAAACTCGTATCTTTTTTCTCCAGCTATAATTTTTTTACAGTACTTAGGTTTGATTGATAGTATAACGAGCATCAATACCGCATTTACTTTTAATCAATAAATATTTTTTATGAGATATTTTGTATATTGTTCTAGGGGCGGTAGAGAGAATCCTCATTTTCCTCATAGTTTCTAAATTTATGGGATTAGATAAGTGAAAATGGAAATTGAACAAAATAATAGTTAATGGCTTTTTTGACATCTTTTCAACTTCTTTAATAGTGTACACGGTTCTTTTTTCTATTAATTGCATTATTTTGTTAATATTATTCTGTTCGTAGTATGCTTTTTCAACAGTTCCTAAAGAAGTCAGTGCCTTCAGATCCTTTGAGCGATAGAAAATGATAATATCACCAGGATTTATATTTTTAACTTTTGAGTGACATAGATAGGCCTTTTTTATTGTATTACCTTCAATTATAAGGTCACCAGTAAATTCTGGTATTTCTGATTGTCTAAGAAAAAAATCAGTGAATAATCTATCATGATATTTAGGCAATATTGGAATAATGAACTTTTTTACATCTAGCCCATCATAGAAAGTTGGATAATATGTTGATGCTATCTGTATTGGATTAAGATTTAGCTTTGTTTTGTCTTCTGGAATAAGCCTTTTAACATAAATATCTTCTCCACCCTGGAAACTCGCCTTTCTAGTAAAACCATATCTACTTATCAATTCAACTAGCTTATCGTTTTCTTTGGTAAAATGAGTTAAATAAATTTCATATATCTTATTTTTTACACAAAAATGAACAGACCATTTAATAAAAAGTTCCCCTATCTTATAACCTTCATGCTCAACTTTAAATGTACATAATTTTAATCTTTTTTCCTTTGGTAAGGGAGGAATAGAGTTAATAGCTTCTTCTTCAATTTTATAAATTAATAGAGCACCTATTTTATTATCATTCAAAAAATATACAAGACACCTTCTTCCCTCTCTGGATATCTTTTCAAACCATTTTTCAAAGTTTGGATATTCTTTTTTTAATGAGTCGAAAAAATGATCTTTAATATTTAGGTTATATACATATTCAGCTTTGATTGAAGGTGGTGCATAAGGATTTTTGGGAGCGTAATCATTAAAGAGTTCTAGTGCTTCATCTATTGAAAGAACTTTATCTTTTATATTTAATTTTAAGGATTTATTAAGAATTTCTTTATCTTCAGTTATTAAGAAATCAACTGCATTCCTATATGCTGAATACAAGATTTTATTATCAACATATTCATTTAAGTTCGATAGCAAACCAACGGTCTTCAAAAACAAGTCATCAGAATTGAGATCAGGAGGCGATTCTAAT
>JACIWG010000194.1 GCA_014361085.1 Nitrososphaeria archaeon | reverse complement strand
GCAACTAGCACACTCCTATTCGCACTAAGCGGAATCCTTGCTCCTGGTCTAGCCCGTTTATTTTTCTTTCAGAGTATACAAAAGATAGGCGCCCTCATTACTTCCTCAGTTATGCCTTCACAACCGATTATTACGGCAATATTTGCTGTAATAATTCTTTCAGAGAGACCTTCACCAAAAATTTGGATAGGAATTATTGCAATCATAATTGGTGCAATAATAATTGAAACAAGCATGAGCAAAAATGGTACTCGAGAAGTTAAGACACCTTGGATAATACTTCCATTATTGGGTGTTATATTAGGAAGTTTAGGTGATCCAATAAGAAAAATTGCATTAAATATTTCAAATGAACCTATATTGGGAACAATTATCGCCAATTTTGCGTCAGTTTTCCTATACTATGGCATATATTCTCTAAAGATTAAAAGAAATAGACCAATAAGATTTGAGGATTTTAAATTAATGTTTACTACAGGTGTTGTAATGGCACTTGCATGGATTTTTACCTTTTATGCATTAAGCTATGGCGAAGTTACTAGAGTCACACCAATCATAAACTCTCAGCCTCTATTCGTTTACCTTCTTGCCCAGTTTTTTCCTAAAGAGATAGGTGAAGTTAACTTAAGGCCATTAGTTGGCGCTATTATCATAATATTTGGGCTTATTATCTTCCTATTAACTTAACCAATCTAATTTTGTTTTATTTATAAAAATGCAATTACCTGAAAGATTTTGGTATGAGACACCATGGTATAATTTTAAAATATAAAAGTATGAAGGTATGATGGTATTACGGTATGAAAAAAGTTAAGATAACAGTCTCTATAAGAGAAGAGCTGCTGACGAAAATTGATGAAATAGTTAGAGAAAGACAATTAAGGGAAATTGAAGGTGGCGGTGTCGCCAAATCAAATAGAAGCAATATAATTGAAGAACTTTTAGAAACAGCAATTTATAAAGAAAAGCGTAAATGAAAAGAATTACGTTTGAATAAGATGGGTAATTTAGAGATACTTTAGTATCACAGATTCTGATAAGATATGGCAACCCTATATGATAGAAAAATATCACTAGAATCCAATAGTAGCAAAGAAGGGTGATGTCATAGTAAGCGATTTTTATTTGTACATTATTGATAGTAAAATATCTCTGGAACAAAATAATTCAGCAGATTACTAAGATAATGGCCCAGTATTTTTTGCTATAATAAAAAGCCTTTAGTTTTATGCCTAATTAGTTCTTATTATGATAGACCTTTTTTTGGATTGATTTCTTTTTTAAGGTTAGCTTGTATTTAGTAGTGCGAGGAGAACACTTACTGGAACTATTAGGGGTTCATCGTTATACTGGTCCTTGGATAGTGTTATTGTGTAATCTATTTTCCCTATTTTTGTTCTGCTTCCCTCAACCCTTTTCCTATATTTTATTTCTATTCCAATTAAATGTTTATTTTCGAATGCCACGACATCTATCTCTTTACTATTTTTCCAGTATCCTATATTATACCTTCTAGATAAATGTGATGCTACAATGCTTTCAACTATTACTGAATCTTCAGGCTTTCTTGTTAAACACCATGATGAAAGTATGCTGTATAGAAATGGGTCTGTTACGTGAACCTTTTTCTGCTTGTAAAAGACTTCAACAGCCTCATTTGGGTCTATATAGTGGAGAACCTTTACCAGGAACAATTTTTCTAGCACATCCAAATGCTGAAATACAGTCCTATGAGATTTGATCTCAAATTCCCTAGCTATGTTGTGGTAGCTTATTGTCGACGGTACCTTTTCTATTACAGCCTTAATGACTCTCTTTGTTAGACTTTCGTTTCTTTTAAGTCTTACAATATCACCTTTTATCCAGCTTAAATATGTGTTGATGACATCTTGGCCAATTTTCCCACTTTCAAGAATTGACCTTATCGATAGAGGAAAACCTCCAGAGTTTAAGTAGAGTTCAAATAATTCTTCTAACCTGTTCAACCAAGGCCTTGCCTTAAAACATTTACTTCTCACTTCATTCATGTCAAGGCTTTCAAGTTCTCCAATACTTCTGATTATGTTATCATCTATAACTTGGACGAATTCTCTAAAACTCAGCGGGTACATTATAAAGTCTTTACCTTTACCCCTCCTTCCTGGAAAAGTTTCAATCTCCTCTTTAACAAACATGCTCAGTGATCCTGTTAGGTAAAGGATGTCGTTTTTAAAGTTACCCATGTCTATGTTCCATTTTACAGCTCTAAACCATTCTCTTGGAAAGGTTATCTCATCTAAAAATATGTATGCCTTTTCTATGCTCTCAAACTTTTTTATTTTCAAATATTCTCTAATCGCTTCATCCAACTCCTTGTAATCTGCTAGAATATCACATTTTAGGTAAAAAATTGATTTTGGGTTCACTGTTTCTAAAAGTTTTTTTATCAACAATTTTAGTAAAGTTGTCTTTCCAACCTGCCTAGGCCCAAATATAAAATGTAATGAAAATGGCTCTATATTCTCCCTTTCCAGTAACATTCTTAATAGAGGAGGTTCCCATTTAACTTTACTACTATTCCACCTCCTATAATCTTCATCTTCTTCAATTCCTTCTCTCCCCTTCCACCATGGATTATATACTTCTAGATCCATATATTGATATTTTAAATATCAATTATTTAAATATTTATTGATATTCTGTATGCCAACACAAACTAATTATTTATGAATCAATT
>JACIWG010000193.1 GCA_014361085.1 Nitrososphaeria archaeon | reverse complement strand
GCAGAACAGTTCAAATCTATTTCTAGAGAAGGTCTTGGAGAAGAGAAGGTTCCCCAGGCTCTGAAGGCTGAGGAAAAGATCAAATCCTATTGGTATATTCTTGATGTTGACGGCCAACTTGTACCAGTCGAAATTTTCAACTTTCAAGGGCACGAGAATCTTGAAAAGTTTGCACGCTATGAGATGGCGAAGGTTAGGGCTGTGAAAGGCACTCCACCCCATGTTACTCTCATGCAAAGGCTTGAGATCGCAGACTACGAGCCTGCAAGTGACCAGGGTAACCTTAGATGGTATCCTAAGGGTAGGTTGATTAAATCGCTTATAGAAGAATTTGTAACATCAAAGGTTATCGAATATGGTGCGATGGAGGTTGAAACACCAATAATGTACGATTATCAGCATCCAAGCTTATACGAGTACCTTAACCGTTTTCCAGCAAGACAGTATACTCTAAACTCTGACGACAAAGAGTTCTTTCTCAGATTTAGTGCATGCTTTGGACAGTTTCTTATGGCTCATGATGCCATAATATCTTACAAGAATCTTCCAATAAGATTGTATGAGCTCACAAGATATAGTTTTAGAAGAGAGAAAAGTGGTGAACTTACTGGCTTAAGAAGGTTGAGGGCTTTCACTATGCCAGACTGTCATGCTCTATGCGCTAACCTTGAACAGGCTAAAGAAGAATTTGTAAAACGATTTAAACTGAGTATGGAAGTGTTAGAAAATTTAGGTCTCGACAAAAACGATTACGAGCTTGCAATAAGATTCACTAGAGACTTTTACGAAAACAATAAGGACTTTATAATGTCACTGATAAAAATGTATGGTAAACCTGCCCTTGTTGAACTTTGGGAGGAAAGATTCTTTTACTTTGTCCTAAAATGGGAATTCAATTTTATAGACAGCCTTGATAAGGCCTCCGCTCTCTCAACTGACCAAATAGATATTGAAAACGCTAAACGATACGGTATAACCTATGTGGATGAAAATGGTGAAAAAAGGCATCCTCTAATCTTACACAATTCACCCAGCGGTGCGATAGAAAGAGACATATACGCTATTCTTGAGAAAGCATACATGCAGCAGTCTAGAGGTCTTACACCAACACTACCACTATGGCTTTCACCCACACAAATTAGAATTATACCTGTTTCAGAAAACTTTTACCAGTATTCTCAAAGCTTATGTGAACAACTAGAACTTCATAAAATTAGGGTTGACGTGGACGACCGTCCCCTTTCCCTAAACAGGAAGGTAATGGATGCAGAGAGGGAATGGATTCCATACATTCTGGTTATAGGAGAAAAAGAGGTTCAATCAAGCACATTTACAGTCAGAGTTAGAGGTGAAAGGGAGTTTAAAAAGATGAGAATGGAAGATCTTCTAGTTGAAATAAAGTCGAGGATACTAGATAAGCCGTTTAAGCCTCTTCCACTGCCAAAACTTCTTTCTAAGCGTCCAAAGTTTTACGGCTAAACTCATTCACCCTTCATTTTAGCATAGTAGGCGAATATTTCAAGCATAAGTTTGGCTGCTAGAATACTTGTATTACCATTATCGTATGGGGGACATACTTCCACTATATCGAATCCAACAACCATAATATTCGGTAAGTTTGTTAAGAGTTCAAAAAATTTTTTTGGTGAAAGACCGTTTGGTTCAGGGTTTCCTACACCCGGAGCATACGCTGGGTCAAAAAAGTCTACATCAATAGAAAGGTATACTTTCTTATAATTTTTAAAAAACTTGTTATCTAGAATGGTCTTGACATCAAATTCATGTGCTTCAATAACATTTATTTTCTCTTTCTCTACAAACTTCCATTCTTCTGCGCATGCTGCTCTAGCTCCTAAATGTAGGAACCTGTCCTTTTCCATTTTCTCAAGTAGTCTTCTAAAGAAGGTTGCATGTGTAAATTTTGAACCATTCATTTCGTTTCTTAGGTCAAGGTGTGCATCAAATATCATTATTCCAACGTCTTTTGGAAGCACTCCTATAGACCCGTATGAGATTGTATGTTCTCCACCTAGCATGCAAAATGCTTTTCCTTCATCTAAAAGTTCTTTAGAAACTTTGGAAATCTGCTCCAAACATTCCTCAACATTATATGATATTATCATGTCACCAAGGTCTTCGATAAACTCTTTTTCTAGGTCGATGTTGAATAGTCTAGAATATATTTCAATGTTATTGAATGCTTCTCTTATTGTGTTTGGAGCAAATTTTGAACCAGGCCTATATGTGCTTGTAATGTCAAATGGTACTCCAAAAACTCTTACAGATGGTTCCTTTTCCACCAGCTTAAGTATCTTTCCAGTATTTTGGAGGTAAAGTTTTCTATAACTCATGATTTAAGTCTTCTGTTTCAGGTTATTTAAAATTTGATTTATGACCAGAAAAAGTCTTCCAGTCTTGTTGAAGTTATTATCTCATCGAACTCGTATCCTAGTGCATCCAGCAGCTGCTCGAAGGTGCTTCTCATATACTCTATGTACTTGTTAACGTCTATGTCTTCTGGTCTAGCAAGTGTTGTTGGTTTAACACCGTCTGGTGATACGGTTTTCACAAAAGAAATTATGTCTCCCCTTTTAACCTTTTTACCGCTTCTCTCAAGCTGTCTCGCTGCCTTCACATGCTGTGGTGTTGTATCCACGTACTCGTCTAAGTCCTTGCTTACCATAACATTGAATGCAAGGTCTTCTAATGGAATCTTCTTCTTTCTTAAGTCATCGAT
>JACIWG010000192.1 GCA_014361085.1 Nitrososphaeria archaeon | reverse complement strand
CTCTTTCAATAAAATCTTTGACATCATTAGATTTTGGGTCAAAATGTGTTGGGATAACTATTTCAGGGTGTACCCATTGGACTGCAAGTGATGCTTCTCTTGGAGCTAAATGAGTCCATCCACCGGTCAGTTTTGGCGTTCCACCTATTGGAACTAGCATAATATTTGGTTGGTAGAGTTCTCCTATCAGTCTTATATCACTGAAGAGTGCTGTATCACCCATATTGTATATTCTCACACCTTCTTCAGGACCTATTATGAAACTTAGTGGGAGGTCTGAAATGAATATGTCACCTGATTTAAAGAATGAAATGTGTCTGCATTCTACACACTGTATCTTAACACCTTTCACTTCAATAAAGTCACCCCATAGAACACTTATCGTATCATCCTTGTTTACTCCAGATCTGATCGCATGCTCTCTTACACCTGGGCCTGAAACTAGGGTTGCTCCAGTACGCTTCTGAATTTCTATAGCATTGCCCATATGGTCTGGTGCACCATGTGTTACTAGTATAAGGTCTACTTGTTTAAGGTCCTCTACTCTTATTGGACATAGAATGTTTCCCTCAATACATGGGTCAACAACAATTTTTACACCATTTGCTTCTATCTCAAAAAATGATATGCCATAAAATTTTAGTTTTATAGTCATCACATTTTAACCTCCACAATTTGTATTCAACACAATTTTTTATAATACATTTATAAAATCTTTTATTGGAATAGCCTTAAACCAAACTTTTCCAACAACTTAAAATGTTTTTCATCAAATGTGTAAAGCAGTCCATTATTATTTATTGCTATAGCAGCTATCATTGCATCTGTTCTACGAATAGGAATTCCTTTTCTCTCTGCTTTCAGTTCAAGATCTGAAGCCAATATAGCATCCTGTTTCTTATATTCTAGAATAGGTAACATTAATACTTCTTTTACAGGCTTAGCGTATTTGCTTAGCCCATATAATATTTCATGAAGATTTATCACGGTTATGTACACAATATCTCCATTTTCAACTATCTTTTTTAAAGCTTCATCCCCCTTTTCTGATTTTTTGTCAAATATTTCTATTAAAACATCAGTATCTAGAATAATCAAAGTCTACGCTCGCTCCTCCTAGTGTAAATTTCTTTAAGTAAAGTGTCCTTATCTGTAAATTCAACACATCCTCTAAGTTTTTTTAAAGTTTCAACAGGATTAAGGTTTCCAATAAGTCTTTCAAAAAGCTCGCTAAAGCTTTCTCCTTCACGCTTAACTTTCAACAGCTTTTTATAGACATCATCTCTAATCGTTATCGTTTTTGCCATATGATCATCATCAATTAGATAAGTTTAAACATATATTTAAACATTAAATAAATAATTTACGATATTATGTGAGGCCAAATAGACAGAAATGCTCTAGGGTAAAGTTTCATTTTCAACTTTTTCTATAGAGAAGTTGTCGAAGTAATGTTTTTGGAAATCCACTATTACACCATTTTTTACCATAACACCTTCTTCTTCAAGCATTTTAATCTTATCATTTATTCTTGTCTTGCCTGCGAAACCGCCTATTCTACCATCACTGTATACGACTCTATGGCATGGTACGATGGGCGCATACGGGTTTGTTCTCATAAACTGTCCGACTGCTCTTGATGCCTTTGAATTGCCTGCTGCTTTCGCTAGAGCCTTGTATGTTGTAACTTTTCCCTTTGGCACCTGTTTGAGCAGCTTATAGACTAGGTTTCTGTCGATCTTCATCTGCTATCTAGATTATTTTATTTACTAAATAAGTTTATTTTCCGAATAGAGTATTATCACTATGCCAAATTTGTTGTTCTTTTAATAAAAAAGAGGTTTAAGTTAATTTTATTCTTGCTTTAACTATTTTTTCTAGTATGATGGAGAGTATGATGGAAATTCCAGCTTGCCCGAAAAGGTCTCTAAAGTATGAGATTACCGCTAGAGGATAGCCTTTGATGAAAATGTTTACTATAAAGTATGTTGAAGCCATTATAAAGCCTCCTATAATGAGGAAAACTATTTTCACCCACAGGGGTTTATCTTTTCCAAGTCCAGCTATTAGGCCTTCGAAACCGTGTGCTGGTATAGAAACGTACCATCTTGGATATGCTAGAAATATGTCTGCTGCAACACTTCCTATGGAGCCGACAAGCATTCCACATCTGCTTCCCATAAGTAATGCTGCAAAGAATATTATTGTGTCACCTATGTGTGTGAATCCTCCTGTTGGTGAAGGTATCAGCCCTCCTGTACTCACAGTTAACACTGCGGTTAAAGCGCTGAAAACACTCACATAGGCTATTTCCTTTATGGTTAATGGTTTAATGATAGGCTTTACCTCCTTTTCCCTAAACGAGTATACTGTTGTTGCTATAGTGAAGATTGTGCTCAGTGAAAGCAGTGACATGTATAGTATGTTGGAGGACATTATTCCAGAAAACTGATAATAAAGTAATATGATCGTTAAAAGAGTTAAAATGATGCCAGTATACTTTGTGATTGTAATATAACCTTTTCTTAGTGAAAGAACTATTATCAGATTTGCACCTAACGCTGATAATGTGAATGTGAGATAACTTGAAAAAGAAAACTTCATTACTTCTGTAAGAGATAAGTTTGTGAAGACGCCTTCGAAGCCTATGGATCTAATAGTTTCTAGGGCTGGCATAAATGTTGAAAAGGTAATTAATATTAGTGCAATTAACGACAGTATTAATATTGCTTTTTTCATTTGCTA
>JACIWG010000191.1 GCA_014361085.1 Nitrososphaeria archaeon | reverse complement strand
AGGTTGCTGAAAAGCTGAGTAATGCTAATATAACAAAAAACATGATATGCGCATTTCTTTCATTCAATCCAAAATTTTCTAACAGGTAAACAAATGGTATAATGAATGCTCCTAAACTGAAGCCGACATTATTTACGAAGGCCAGTAAAGAAAATGCTGAAGTTCTTTTCAAGTCTCCTGCCTTTTCAGACATTAGTGCACCAAAAGATGCTGTAAAAGCTGACTCAGAAACTCCCTCAATGATTGCACCTAACATTAGTATTCTAGTATCTGTTGTAAGAGCGAAAACCGCAATAGTCAAGCTTGCAAGAATGTTTCCTAGAATAAGAAATTTTTTTCTACCATACCTGTCTGCTAAAATTCCTAGAGGTATACTTGTGATAACCATCGATATGCCCATGACCATGATAACTGACCCCATAAACATGTCAGATAAACCCTGTATTGTAGTAAGAAAATATGATAAGTCGACATAGAATGTGCCGAAACTCATAGCCGGCAAAAAGCTTGCCAAAATCAAGTACTTTGCCTCCAAAGGTATGTTTTTAAAGTCCTCAAACATTTACGTTCTACATCATGGTTTCGAAAATATTGATATTTAAATATAGGATTTTAAAATTTTATGAAAATTTTGTTCGATAAACTTATTAGTCTCCAAAAGCTAGTATTATTGCGTGAATGCAGATAGAGTCCGAAAATAGTGAAGGAAATATTGAGTATAAGCTTAAACTTATTGTTGATGATGAAGAAAGATTAAATGAGCTTGCTACACAATTAAATTATCGCCTTAACGAAGGTGGTGGAGAAGCATTCTATGAAATCGGTGTTTCAGACGAAGGAGAGCTTCTTGGACTAACTTCACAAGAGTCTGAGATTACTTTCAAAAACTTTGATAAGGTCTGCAGAAAAATTAATGCATCCTATAAAGTGGTTAGAAAGGTTCAAGGGAAAAGGGGTCTAGTCTATGAACTTCTTGTTAGAAGGATTGCAGAGGCACTGCCTTTAAATCTTTCAATTGTACTCTTAGGTAATGTGGACGCTGGAAAATCGACTCTAAAAAGCACACTAGTCCACAATATATTGGATGATGGGAATGGTTTAGCAATGAGCAAAGTTGTAAGATATATTCATGAAATAAAAATGAGACGAACTTCTGCAGTTAACACGCATATACTAGGATTTAACGAGAAAGGAGAGGATGTTAACTCGAAATTACTAAACTATAGTGAAAGTGAAATATACCTTAAATCTGCAAAAATAATTAACCTTATAGATTTAGCTGGACACGAAAGATATCTTCGAACAACATTGAAGGGGATAATGGGAAATCTTCCAGACTACGCGATTTTGGTTGTTGCAGCAAACGCTGGAATAGTTGGAACCTTTAAAGAGCACCTTGGCATATCTCTTGCACTAAAAATACCTGTAATAGTCTGTGTGACAAAAATAGATATTGCGCCAGAACCAAAACTAAAAGAAACATTAAACGATATAACGAGAATCCTGAAGTTGCCTGGACTAAATCAGATTCCCATGATAGTGAAAGGTGAAGATGACATTGTTGTTGCAGCAAGACATATAAGGAGTGGAAGGATAGTTCCAGTATTCCTGGTATCAAATACTAGGGGAGACGGGTTAAAGGAGCTAAAAACATTTTTGAACATAATACCTCCAAGAATTTCTTGGAAAGATTATTCTGGAAAGCCTCTAAAATTCTATGTTGACGAAATCTTCAACGTGACAGGCGTTGGTACAGTAGTAAGTGGCTTAATAGAAGAGGGTACTGTATCTGTAGAAGATGAAGTATTCATAGGCCCATTTGAGGATAGAGTTCCATTCAAGAGGGTGAAGATTAAGGGGATACAAATTAATAGAGTCTTTGTGAACAGAGCGTTCGCTGGACAAAGTGTAACATTTGCGATACCAGAAATAGATTTTGAAAATGTTAGACGCGGTTTAGTTATATTGGATAAGAAATCTTCACCGAAGCCTATAAAATCGTTTAAGGCTATAATAAAAATATTACATCATCCTACAACTGTAAGAGTAGGATATTCTCCAGTAATACATGCTCATACAATAAGGCAGACTGCAAAGATAGTCCAGATGGGTAAAGAACTTTTGAGAACAGGGGATGTGGCTGAAGCGACATTCGAGTTTCAGATAAGGCCAGAATATCTGGAAGAAAATGAAACCTTCATGTTTAGGGAGGGACGAACGAGGGGTATTGGAAAAATAGTAGAAACATACAGTTTGTAGGAAAAGCTTATCTTATAATAGTATATGATATGTTTAGAATGAGGCTAAATATTTCAGAAGAAAGTGTAATAAAAGCGAAAAGTGTTCTCGAAATATTATTTCCAAATAGGAAAACTCAAATTGCTGCAAAACTTTTACTCAACCATATGAGAGAAAATAATGGGATCATAACAAAGAACGCCTTAAACGTTTTCGCCAGAAGGCTAGAAAACAAGGAAATATTATACAATAATATGCCGTTCAAGTATAGTAGAAGAAACCTTTATGGAACAATAATAAAAAATCTTGTAAAACTAGGCTTTATCCAAAGAAATGCACTAGTATGGGATGACCGCCTAAAGAGAACACTTAAGGTCTATCAAATACAAATATTTGACATACCAAACAAGCCTCCAGCAATAGGCTTCTGGAGACTAGCATACTACATATGCAGGAAGTGGAATGAGGAATTCTCTCACTTTCCCAAGGAACAGAAGTCATAAAATAGTCTTAAATCATTGACTGTATTACAAGTCTTTT
>JACIWG010000190.1 GCA_014361085.1 Nitrososphaeria archaeon | reverse complement strand
TCTATACGGATACTCTTCCTCCTTTCGAGAAGACCATTCTGGAAAAGATAGCAATACGTAGTACTCCTTTCCGGTTTTAGGTTCCTTAACTATAAGCATTTTACTTGAATCTGGGAAGTCGTGAATGTTTAACCATTCAGCGTCAGATATATTTTTGTATCTTTCAAAATCATATTCTACCGGAGACCACCATGATTTATTCTTACTTGTAAAGGTTTTTCTAATTAAAATTGTTGAGTCAATATCTTTTATTTCACGAGAATAAAAATCGTGGATAGGTTTTCTCCAAGAATCTTTTTTCGGTTGAAAATTATCCGATACCATACCAATTAAACGATATAATACAATCCATTGATATTTTTTACCTATACGCTCGGCCCAAGAAGGCCTGCCTCTACCAGGTCCATACTGGGAAATAATATACATATCAAAACTACCGTGACGGTTTATATCGTATCCTATTTCTTCAAATATAATCTTTACTGCAAAATTACTCAAATGTTGGATTGTAAAACCTTTGGTATCCCAAATATCTAAAGTACTTTGAAAAATATATCTTCCAAAATCACCATACCAATTACCTCTTAAGGTCGTATATTCAGGTTGCATAGAATCTATTAATTGCATTACAGCCCTATAATTTTTATGGGCTTTAAAAGAATCTTCTAAAGCCTTAATGTCTTCGTCTGATGGCAAGTGGTTTGGCCATTTACTTTTATATGGTGGTCGGAAATTTTGGGGGTTAATATTATGAGTCAGAACATGTTCTTTTAATGCCATTTCTAAAATTAACCTTCCATAATCTCTTATCATTATATTGGTAGTAACATTTGCTTGTTCTTTAAAATATATTTCAAATACTTTCTCTGCGGTATTTTTTAGTGCATTAACATCTTTTGATCTTACGAGTGAGCCATAAGCTGAAGCAAGGAGTCTTTCCAATATGTATTCATCATCCACATCACAGAACTTATTTAAAATTTCAGGCCATAAACTACAATAAGGTTCCATTAATCTAACAATTGCCTTAGTGGCATTATCCCTTACTCTACGATCGGATGATGATAAAAACCATCCTAAAATAGTAACCCATAAATCTAATACTTCAGGAGATACATTTTGAGTGTCTATTTTGAAAGACCACTCAATCAAACGTCTAACACCTCTCTTTTTCTCATAGCTAAAATGCAAAAATGGCAACAACCAAGCATCCCGTGACGACATATCAAATCGAGATGCTATTTGATGAAACCATTCTGCATTAAGTGGATGCTTCGGATGGGTACTTTTTGATAATAACACTTCCAGGGTATCGAAAAATAACTCTTTATCTTTAAGCCCTTCCATAACAATTTGTGTTGTAGTTTTGCTGATAGACAAAGGTTTCCTCCATCTAATTGATTCAATTATTATAGAGATAAATAAATTTCTTACTTCATCAGAAACAACCTCGCTTAATTCTTTGTTAAATTTTTCAGGAACTAAGACTGCTAAAGCTTCAAGCAGTCCTTTATTTTCTTTAAAATTTTCAATACAGAAGTATAACAACCCATCTGGTTGAAAGGCTTTCTCTAATTCTTGAATGGTGTTTATCCCATTCAAGAAGTTTAGAGCAATCAGGAAATCACCTAATCTATCAAAGGCGAATAAAATAACATCTTGATTACCCATCCTATCTTCACGCAGCAAATTCTCCTGAATTAAGTTTTCTAAAAGAGATTTAGAGCGTTCTTGATACCCCCACAATTTAAGACATATTTTTTCTGCCTCGTCCCAACTAAGCCATCTTCTCCTTTTTATTTTCATTTCTTCTATGATGTTAGAAATCGCTTTTATGACTAACTTTTTATTTGGGTTATAATTGAGATTTTTTGAAATTTTATCTTCTTTGCTTTCAAGGAAATAATTTACTAATTCGCTGAATGGCACTAATTCATCAAAAAGCTTATTAATTTCATTATTTTCAATTCTATATTTCAAAGTTTCGCAAAATAGTTTAAGAAATAAGGGATGGGAAAACTCAGGTTGCAATAAAGGTATTGTTGGACCTGGAAGTTGATAATATTTAAAAAATTCCACACTTGCTTCAAATTCAACGCCCTCAAAACCTTTATGCTCAATTTGCGAAATTTCTAATCCATCAGGGAGCACAATATCAAGATACGTTGAACGACAAGATAAACATAATTTTAACCATTTATACTTCTTTACATCTTCCAATACACTCTTCAAATGACTTCTCCAAAAGTGATGAGGTATGGTTTCGTTTAAGGCATCTATAAAAATTATCACGGGATACCCGCTAGATTCTCCTATAACATCAAGGGCAGTTAAAATATCTTCTTTTGATAAACTACCAGGCAAACCCAATAATTTTTTGATTTGTTCCCACGGTTCTTCGCCACTAAAATGTTCTCCAAATAGGACTATACTTTTAAGACCTCTTTCCAATCGCATAAAAGCAATATCACAAATTGCATGTGTTTTTCCAATACCTGCAGGACCAATAATTAACATAGTATCTTCAAACATTAACCTGTATAATTCAAGCCATCCTTCTAACTCCTGCAATTTCTCTATGGTTTCCTTTGCTAAATCATAATTGGCTGTTGGAAAATTAACCATATATTCAGCCATAAACTGACGAAACGGAACAGAATCAGCAGCCCCTTTACCATGTTTTCTTTCTATCTCTTCTTTGAATCGCTCCTTAAGAGTATTGGATAGTTCTTTTGAAGTTTTTATTAGATTTTTTAGTTGCAAAATTGTCTCTTTATTTTGGCTATTT
>JACIWG010000189.1 GCA_014361085.1 Nitrososphaeria archaeon | reverse complement strand
ACATTTTCGGTCCAACCTGCCTGTTTTTAAGTCTAAGCTCTTTTGAACCACATTTTCTACACTTTTCAGCACGTATACTATTTTTTCCACCGCACTTTAAACATATTTTAAAGAATAGTCTCCTCTGCTGTGCAATCTGTTTTTTAATAGGGTCTGTTATTGGCATATTCGGTCACTGTCCACTCTTACCACATTTTTCTATTCTTTTAAATTTTCCCTTTTATGTAACCCTATTTTTAGCCAAAAAAAATTTTATCGTATTTCATTAATCATTTTGCTTGAATATAGTCTTTGAAATGGAACAGGTATTGTTTCTGGATCAATTTTGACGTCAACAACGACAGGGCTCTTACTCCATTCAAATGCCTCCTTAAGTTTTTGATATAACTGTCTTCTTTCACAAATTTCTATACCCTTTGCACCAAGTCCCTCCGCTATCTTTGAGAAGTCTGTTGAAGGAAGCTTATATAATTCTTCAGTATCTGTATGATATCTTGCATGCTCATATATTCTTAAAACCTTGTAAGATGAATCATTGAATATTATAATAACTGGTTTCGCATTATACTGTACTGCGGTAGAAATTTCAAGGCCTGTCATTAGAAATCCTCCATCTCCAACTATTCCAATAACCTGTCTTTCTGGAAAGAGTATTGATGCTGCAACAGCCCCTGGCACTGCTAAGCCCATTGAAACGTAGCTTGTTGTCGCAATATATGTTTGTGGTGCATGCAATGGCATTATAAACGTCTCAATTCTGTGTGCTCCCACATCGCCTACAATAATGGCGTCTTCATCAATAAACTGTTTTATTGTATCAATTACCTCCCAAGATTTTATAGGCCCCTCTTTTAATGAACTATACAATTTTTCTAGTTCCTTTTCCTCCATCTTCCAAAGCTCTTTAACAGTTTCACCAGCACCACATTTTCTACTAACATTTTTCTCTTCTAACTTTTTCAAGAGAATTTTAAGAAATTCTTTTGCATCTGAAACTATTCCCATATCAGGTTTAAAGGCTCTACCTATATCTTCTTCTGCAACATTAATGTGAACAAGTTTTCCTGAAAACTTAAGACTGTACCTTCCAGTCCCCATTTCACTAAACCTGTTTCCTATAGCAATTACAAGATCAGATTTTTCAAGAACTTTTTCTGCTGTAATGTTTCCACTTTTTCCAGCTGCAACGCCAGCATAAAGTTCAAAGTCTTTTGGAACAATTCCCTTAGCCATTATAGTTGTGGTGAGAGGTGCATCAAGTATCCGAGACAGTTTCAAAATTTCTTCTACAGAATCTGAAAGATAAACTCCTCTACCGGCGATTATAGCAGGAAATTTGGAGACCAAAATGCAGTCTACGACCGTCTCAACCTCATTAACTGAAGGCTTTCGGACAACAGTTTCCTCTCTTTTGTACTCGACTGGATCACTTTCCTCTCTTAAAACTTCTACACAAAATTCGATGTATACTGGCCCAGGTTTGCCTTCAACCGCCTCCTTGAACGCTTTAGAAACAACATCAGCTATCATCTTAAATTCTCTAATCTTAAATTGCCTCTTAGTTATAGGCTCAAGTATTCTAGTCTGATCCTCTTCCTCTATAAACTGGTGCATGTGTGTTCTTTTACCATCGTTGGGCGGCAATGTTGAAAATATGAGCATTGGATCACCTTCTATTCTAGCCTCGGCTATAGGAGAAAGTGAACCTACAATTCCAGGTCCTCCCGTTACTAATAAGACTGAAGGCTTCCTCTTCAGTCTCGAGTATGCGAGAGCCATGAAGGCTGCTGAAAGCTCAAGTTTCGAGTTTATAACCTTTAAACCGCCTTTCAGGCTGGACTGTAATAGTGGATAAATGTTTTCAGCTGCTACAGTAAAAATTGTGTCAACATTCTCTTGAACCAAACAATAAGTTATATAATCGCTTCCTTTCATAAATTAGCACAGTTGTAAGTGAAAAATTTGAGTATAAAAAGTTAAAAGATTAATAGTATATCATATGAACCATAAAATTATGGAAAATGTAGTATATTTTGATAAATGTGGAGATCATACGGAAGAAGTTCTCGAGTTCTGTAAAAGATATGCTGAAGCAAACAATATTAGGGATATTGTTGTCGCTTCGACAACAGGAAAGACAGGTTTAAGGGCTTCAGAAGTTTTTAAAGGCTATAATCTTGTTGTCGTAACACACTGTGCGGGTTTTCGAGAGCCAGGGCGTCTGGAACTAAATGAAGCTTATAAAAGTGCTATTGAAGGGAATGGTGGAAAGATTCTGGTTGCAACACATGCGCTCAGTGGTGTGGAAAGAGCATTTAAGAAAAAGTTTGACACTATAGGTCCCGTAGAAATTATAGCAAATGCTCTAAGATGTTTTGGAGAAGGTACAAAAGTTTGTGTAGAAATTTCTTTGATGGCCGCGGACGCAGGCCTAATTTCAGTCGACAAAGATGTAATATGTGTTGCTGGAACCAGTAGGGGTGCTGATACAGCACTATTGATAAAGCCAGCATATTCAATGAACTTTTTCGATTTAAGAGTTAGGAAGGTACTCTGCAAGCCTACAGACTTTTAGGACTCCAAAATTACCCTCTAATTTTAATAAACAATATTGTCACGAATAATGAAATGGTTAGTGATGTAAATAGCATTATGAGAACATCTGTTAAAGTTATACCTTTTGAAGAAGTAACTGCTGTCGTCTGAGAAGACTCTATGGCTGCAGCTGGTTGAGGTGACTTTACAGTTTCATAGCTTTCTGAACCAACTCTCTGCATCTGTCCTGAACTGTATCCTATAAAATATGCTG
>JACIWG010000188.1 GCA_014361085.1 Nitrososphaeria archaeon | reverse complement strand
TAAAAGAGAGGAGACTATGGAAGCTTTAAAAAACAAGCGAAGAACATACGGAGAGCATTTAACTTCTATTAGTATATTTAAAAAGTTTATTTTACCTGAGATAGAAAAAGAGATTTACAACTACCGATGGGTGGACTTGTTTTGTGGTGAAGGGAATCTTATTTTACCAATATTAGATTTAGTGCCGGAAGATAAAAGAATTGAATTTTTTAAAAAACATATTTTCCTTTTTGATATTCAAAAAGAATTAGTAGAAAAGTCAATTTTAAATGCTCTTAAATATGGAATCCCTAAAGAAATAGCTCAAAGAAATATTATCCAAAGAGACACTATTAAAAATTACCCTACTTTTATTTTGGATAGCGATTTACCTGTATATCATATCACTAATCCGCCTTATCTTTATATAGGCTATATTGTAAAACATAAAGAAACGCAGAAGTATTTAGAGTATTTTCAAGGACCAAATAAAGGATACCAAGATTTATATCAATTAGCTTTAATAAATGATCTTCGAAATGGCATCAAAAAGATGGTTTATATTATACCCTCTAATTTTCTTTTTGGATTTTCAGTATCAAATAAAATTAGAGATGATTTTCTTCAGTATTATAACATTAAAAAAGCATTTATTTTTGAGGAAAAAATTTTTGAATTCACAGGAACTAATGTTATCATTTGCTTTTTTGAAAGAAAAGAATTCCCCAAAAAAGAAAGGATAATTTTTGAAGGGACGAAGATAAACAAAGAAATTCAAAAAAAGGTCTACATCCTTGACCCTAATAATCATTTTAGGGCAGGGAATGAATTTGAAGAATTTGTCAAACACTATAAAGCTTTTAAGCCATTAAAAGTTTCTTATTATTTAACAATAGACGAGGTTGAGAAAAATAAAGGGAATTACAAAATTATGGTTATAGATGCTAATGCTTTTAATGGAAAAGAGTATGAGAAAAAAGTAATATATGTTAACGCCAATCTTTATGAGAAAATCAAATCAAATGTCCTCTTTATTAGAACTGTTGACACAGGTAGTTTTGATGGAAGAGCAGGATTATATTTAATCAAAGAAGTATTTGGGGTAGACGGTATTTTGGTTTCAAAATCAAGATATAGGACACACCCGATCCAAATATTCTTTAATCCTCAAATATCAAAAGATGATCAGATATTGTTAAAAGAATATTTTAACTTAGTTTTGGAATATTTTAGAGAGAAAACCGATAGTGAATTTATGACAACTTATAAATATTCTAATAGTGAATACACAAGAAAGTATTTAGGACTTTCACAGGCGAAAGAGCTGATAGAAACCTTCCCTATTTTGGCTTTAAAAGAGAATGAAAAAGACGAATTTAAAAATTTAATTGAGAAAAAGGATGTTGAGAGTATAATTTCTTTTGTTAAATCTTTTAATCAATTAAAGGGGTTATGACTATGGTGTTAAAAAGGAATTTAGAATATTGGCAAATATCTCTTAAGAATCCAGAAGCTGCAGTGGATGAGTATTACATATTTGATGAAGTAATTATTGAAGATAAAGAATTGATCCGGAAAGTAGAAAGATTAAGGGAACTGATCATAAGTTACTGTGTAATGCTTGAGAAAGACAAAAAAGCCGCAGGGGAAATACTTAATGAGATTTATGAAATCATAATATCCAACGATAAAATACAATATACAGAATTTATTGCATTCTGGAAGGCTTTAGATATGTCCTTTTCTGTATTTAAGAAATTACCCAACCATAAAATTATTTTGGCTGAATTATTAGAAACGTATTGTTTACGCAGAAGACAACTATACGAAAAATTGGGTTATTCAAATGTTACGGTTCAAGCACTATATGATAGTGGAGTTTCCAGAAAAAAGGGAACAGCTGGAATAATAAAAGTATTAGATTTGGCAAGTAAAATACTTGGTTTAAAGGAAAATGAACATTTAAGAACAATTAAAGAAGTTGAAAACTGCAATCGAGGATATTTTTTGCCTGATAAAGAAGATAAAAAACTTTTCGAGTCATTTCGTGAAAGATTCAATATTGCTTATCAATTTGGAAAAAACCATCAAGGGAAAAAGCCAGACATTGTTTTGAAAATAGGTGATCATTTCTTCATAATAGAAGCTAAGCATATTAAAGAATCTGGTGGTGCTCAAGATAAACAAATTGTTGAGACAATAGAGTTTATAAAATATTCAGAAAATTCGGAATTTATTCATTATCTTTCATTTGTGGACGGTGTCTATTTTAATAATTTCATTTGGACTCCACCCGAGAACAGCTCAAAAGTAAACAGACAAAAGGAAGATATTGAAAAATATTTAAAAGAGAATCCTAACAATTTCTTTGTTAATACAGCCGGACTTAAAGAAATTTTTGAAGATCTATCAAAAAATAAAATTTAAGCGACAGAGAAGCCCGCATCTTCATAAATACCAAAAAGTTCCCAGCCCTCAAACTTTCGGATTTTAAAATAAGGATAAAAGAGAAAAATTTATTTTTCTTTGTTGGAAAAAATTTCTTTATTTCCTACTTCCTGAAGCCATTTATCAACATCTTCTTTTCTAAATCTCCATTGGT
>JACIWG010000019.1 GCA_014361085.1 Nitrososphaeria archaeon | reverse complement strand
TGTAAAGCGCCCAGGGCGGGACTTGAACCCGCGACCCTCCGGGTGACAGCCGGAGATACTAACCGGTCTATACTACCTGGGCGAACATTCTGGTTTCTGATTATAGGCTTATAAAAATTTTTCTTAAGATAGTTTATGTTTCCGATGAAGGTTTACCGGATTTACCCCAATTCTTTTTTTCTACATCATATATTATTACTGTAACATTTTCAGGCTTTATACCGAGTACATCGCATAGTACATTTGTTACACCTTCTATTATCTTCTTTTTCTGCTCGTCAGACCTACCAGCCCACATACTTATTTGAACAACAGGCAAATTTTTCACCCTCAGCCTAATATGTTTAACCATCTATTTAATTTTTACAAAAAATTTTACCCAAACATTTACACTATTTTACAAATATTGAATATGATGTGGCAAAATTGATACCGCCCTTAGAGTCTTCTACCTCAAACACTATAGTGTAGACTCCTTCACCTTTAACAAATGTTTTGAAGTCGAAGACGATTTCGAAGTCTAAACCTTCTTGACGCCATCTAGTCGCATAAATGTAGGGTACATTCGCTTGGTAACCTTTGCTCACTATCGCACCTAAAAGTTCACCGAAACTGTAACTTCCATTGTATGGTGCATTGCGTAAATCTTTACTGGACAACGGTGATGGTGTAGGGTCGTAGTATACTATGACCATATATGGTCTAAGATTCTGTAGAAAACGGCCTTTTAAGGTTACAGTAGTATTTTTTGTAGAAAATTCACTCCATTTAATTAGAATGTTTTCGAAGTCCTGAACTATTACAAAAATTTGGCTATTGTAGGCGATACCAATATTTACGTGAGTGTGCATTGGGTCAAGTATATTTTTTCTATGACCCCAGTCTGAAGAAGCATCATTATACATCATTTCATGCTCCATTTGGGAAATGAAGGATAACATTTCTTGCTCAGATGGAACTGTAGCCCTTCCAGACATGAATACTGCTGCAACATTTTCTTGGACAAAAAATTTTCCACCAAAGATTGTATAACGCATATATGGTTTCATACCATTTGAACCCCAATGGCTTAAACATAACATGCTTGCAAGGTCTTCAGCATGGTATTGTGCTGCAGGATTGTTTCCAAGTTCAACAGGTTTGAGCCCATATTCTACCCTATCCCTGTTAATTACATCAAGAGCATATTTTATTAGACGCGTTAAATTAGCTGAAGAAGTCGATTCTATAGGTGAAGAAAATGTTATAGTAGTCTGAGAAAAGGTTTCTGTAGTGGAGAGTGTATATGGGCTTGAGGTATACGATTTTGTTGGTAGAAGAGTATTCTGTTTAAAATGCTGAATTTGGGGACTTATATAAGAAAAGTATACTATGATAAAAATGAATCCGATAAGTGAAAGTAATAGGATTCGGTTTAATCCAGCTGGATCCTTTTCCATGACAGAAATCTTTTCTGGAGACATATTATATTTTTCTTAATACATTGAATAAAATATAAAAGGTTAGTTGGATAATCTTTTGGAGAAATTGATGGTGGAAAAAATACAGGTTTATGGAGACCATTATGAAATGGGTGTACAATATGGGAGGGTTGTGAAGGATAAGATACACAAAATGTTAGAAAATTTGCCGGACATGGGTATGATAAAAGCGATGAGGCCGAAAATTGTTCCCAAAAAATGGTTCGTTAACACTTTAAAAAAGGATACGGAAAAGTTGATGAAAAATGATATTCTCAAATATTATCCGAGACAGTGTGAACGTTTAAGGGGGATAGCTGAGGGTGCGGGATTAGAACTTTCTATGATCATGCTTATGATTTCGCTTGAAGCTTCTGGTTTTAGTCTTGGTGGCTGCACAAGCCTAGGAGTCTCTTCCAGAATGATGATTGAAGAAGAACCTGTTTTAGCTAAAAACTTTGATTTCCCAATAGAGTTTACTGAATATCAGGTTGTACTCGAATCTAGACCAGATAGCGGGTATGGGACTTTAGGCTGTGCAATAATCCCTTCTCCTGGAGTGTTGGATGGATTAAACGAGCATGGTTTGGCTGCATCATGTAATTTTGCATACTCTCTAGACAAACCAACATGCATAATCCCATTGTCGATTACAGTACAGGAAATGTTGGAAAACTGTCGAACTGTTGGAGAGGCACTTAAGTTTCTAAAGTCGTGTGAGAGGGGAGGATATGGCGCCATTATTACATTAATAGACAGTGATTCGAACATTGGAGTCATAGAGCTTTCACCACATAATTATGGCATTAGGGAAGTTGAGGATCATGCTATAGTTACAAACCATTATATTACAGAAAAGATGCAGAGGATTGAACTGCCAAAGGAGGTACTTTATTCTAAGAAGGCGCCGCCCGAACTTTCTGGTAAAAGAGTTCACGAATCAAGTGAAAATAGGTATGCTAGAGTTGAGTGCCTTTTAAGGAAGCATGATAAGCTTGACGAAACTTATATCATTTCTATAATGAAAGATCATGGTGAAGAAAATCATCCATCTGATTTAACCATATGTAGGCATATCCCATACCATAATACTATAAGATCTACTATAATGTACCCTAAAAAGAAGATTGTGAAAACAGTTTTCGGAAACCCATGTAAGAGAGAGTATCAGAAGTTTACATTTTAAAATGGAGAAATTTTAGCTAAAATTTTATATTATAATAGATGTGCTTTTTAGGACATGAGTTTAAAGGAAATAAGTTTAGAGGAGCTTGATCCACAAAAGTTCATTAAAGAAAAAGTTGATGAGATAAGAGCTATTGTTGGAGAAAATTGTGCGATAAACGCACTTTCTGGCGGAGTTGATTCTTCAACTGTGACAATGTTGGGGCACATTGCTTTGGGAGAAAGGCTTAGAACATACTTTATAGATAATGGGCTTATGAGAGAAAATGAGCCAGAGCAGGTTATATCGTTGTTTAGAAGTCTTGGAGTGAATGTTATACTTGTTGACGCAAAAGAGAAATTTTTTAAAGCATTGAAGGATATAAGAGACCCTGAAGAGAAGAGGGAGGCGATAACAAGAGTATTCTATAAAGAAGTTTTTGGAAAGATTGTTAAAGAAAGTGGTATAAAGTTTCTTTTGCAGGGAACAAACTATACAGATATAGAGGAAACTGTGGCAGGTATAAAAAGACAGCATAATGTGCTGGAGCAATTGGGTATAGATACTGAGAAGGAGTTTGGGTATAGGGTTATAGAACCTCTTATACAATTGAGGAAACCGGCTATAAGGAGGGTGGCTGAAGCACTTGGACTTCCAAAAAGCGTGTATGAGAGAATACCCTTCCCTGGACCCGCGCTTGCTGCTAGAGTTATAGGCGAGGTAACACCTGAAAGGGTTGAGATTGTTAGAAGGTGTACTAGCATCCTTGAGCAGGAGCTAAAGAACGTTAAAGCATTCCAGTACCTTGCAATATTACATGAGGACAAGGTTACAGGAATAGTTAATGGAAAGAGGAAACTAGGGTTACAGGTTGAGATAAGATGCTGGGATAGTGTTGACGCTAAAACTGCTTCACCCACAAAATTGTCTTACGAAATTTTGGAAAAGGTTTCCGAACGTATAACTTCTGAGGTAAAGGATGTTGTCAGCGTAACATATAATATTACAGGGAAACCGCCTTCAACAATAGAGGCGGTTTAGATGAAGAACATGACCTCTAAAAAGGTAAAGGGTAGTGAAGAGGAAAAATTTGAAGAGCTTGAAGTGGATGTACTGAGGGCTATGATAATATTGCATGGGTCTGCATGGAAACCTGACTTATATGATACAATTTCAACAATATGGAGACTTAAGGGACTAGACTTCCATCAAATGATTGAGGCAAGCGAACTTCTTCCAAAAATTTTAGACAAACTTGACCGAAAGGGAATTTTAAGGTCTGAAAGAAGACTGAGAGGGGACCTGAGTAGAAGTGAGCCGCTCGAGGACACATTATATTGTCTAGAGAATGAGAGGAATATTTCTGAAAAATTTTCAAGCGACCATATTGTCTTAAAGTACCGTAAAGAGATAATGGGATACGATAATCTTAGATTCTAAACCCTATTCGCTTAACATTTTTAGAACATTTAAGCACCTTTCACATAATATAGGCTTTTTCGTGTCAACTTCCAATACACTATTCGAAAATGACATTAGACAGTTTCTGTCTTTACAGTGGCTTAAACCTAGAAGGTGGCCTAACTCGTGAGCAGCCTCCTTCAAAACCCTTTCTCTAAAAATGTCTTGACTCTCCTCATACCTTCCAAAGGTAAGCCTGAAGATTGATAATACAGCGCATCCGCGGCTTACATCAGCTATTCCGAATACAAAGTTCATTTGTGGGACATATATGTCTGAGGCCGTCACACCCATGCAAAGGTCAAAACCCTTTTTCATTCTAGAAACCTGGTCAAGTAGAATAAGGGCATTAAACTGTCTTCTTTCAGGATTATATGATTCTTCATTCAATGGTACACTAACATTCAGCACACGCCCGTTCAAAGAGTACAAGGATGCAGCCTTCAACAGTTCCCTCTCATATGCTAAAGTACGTAGAGTACTACCTAAGGGTATATAGACTATTTCCTTTACCAACATTCTAGAAGTAGGCATAAAGCATCTTATAAACTTGAAGAAAATTTGACTAAAATTTTACTTAATAATATTAAACCGTAATGCATATAAAGAGTTTATTTGATTCTCTCTGCTATACTATGGTGGTCAAAGATGTCAGAAACAGACACAGTACTCATTGGAAAAAAGCCTGTAATGAATTATGTGCTAGCATGCCTAACACTTTTACAGAATGGTTCAAAGTCTATAACATTAAAGGCTAGAGGGAAAGCCATCTCGAAGGCCGTTGATACGGCACAGATTCTGGTTAAAAGGTTTGCTACTGACGTTAAAATAAAGAACATTTCAATAGACACTGAACAGGTTAAGGATTCTGAGACAGGCGCCACAAGTAATGTGAGCTCAATATATATTGAGCTTGGCAAGTAGGCGCCATCCAAAAATTTTTTATTTTTTATATAATTCCAAAAATCTTATTTAGCATTAAAATAGTAGGGTTAGTTGGTTATATTTGAAAACGCCAATATGCAACTTTTGCGCCAAAACAGGCATACTCTGCCCAGAAGACAGTAAGAAGTTGAAGAGTGGGCAGATTACGGAATTGGATGTAGAATGTTCTGTAAAACTTTCAAAATTAGCTGAAAAGGATAAAGTTTTAGACAGGTTGACCTTTGTTAAGGCATTAGAATCAGACAGTGACCTTATCCTACTTTTTGGTGGAGGAAACCTTAAAATTTTAAAGTCAAGTCCAGATACAATAAAAAGAATTATGGAAGCTTTTGGTAGAAGGGTTTGGATTTTTGAAGCAGACGCTTCAGAAAGAAAACTTTTAGAGGAAGTATTTTATCCAATTAGAATTTTAACCGTTAACATTGTTTGGCTTCCTGACGGAAGCAAGCTTACAAAAGTTATATTACCTTACAGTAGAAGAGTTATTGAACAGGTTGACGAGAAAGCGGTTAAGAGGGTTTTGAAGACGTTAAAGGGTATAGATGTGATGATAGAATATGAGCGCAGGCAGCCAGTTTAAAAGATATTATTCGAAGGAAATATTAGGTCTCCCAGAGGAGACCAAATGTATTGTTAGGGGATGGGTTGAGGACATTAGGCCACTTGGGAAACTTATGTTCATTACTGTAAGAGATAGGACAGGATTAGCACAGATAGTTTTAAACAGGAATATTGTTGGTGAAGAAGGGTTTGCAGTTGGAGAAAATCTTACAAGACAGAGTGTGATAGAAGCGTTTGGTAAGGTTCAGAAGAGTAGGTCACAGAATGTGCTAATGGAAGTTCTTGTAGAAAAGCTTACAGTACTTTCAAGGTCAAGTCCACCCTTTCCAATAGATCCTACAGGAAGAGTTTTTTCAAGCCTAGATAAAAGATTGGATGCTAGAGCGCTAGATTTAAGAAACCCTCAGGTTATGGCAATATTCAAGATAAGGCATACGGTGTTAAAGTCTATAAGAGAAACATTCTATAGGCTTGGATTCATTGAAGTTAACACGCCTAAGATAATAGGGCAGGCTGCTGAAGGTGGAGCAAACCTGTTCAAGCTCACCTACTTTGATAAGAAAGCATATCTTGCACAAAGCCCCCAACTTTATAAGGAGCAGCTTACCATGTCACTTGAGAAAGTTTTTGAGATCGCACAATATTTTAGGGCTGAAAAATCTAATACATTAAGGCATGTCTGCGAATTCACAAGCTTGGATATGGAGGCAGCTTACATGGACGAGTTTGAGGTCATGGAAGTTGCAGAGGAAGTAGTATGTAATGTTTTAAAGGATGTTGAAAAAGAAAATTCAGAGGAACTTAATATTCTGAGAGTAAAGTTGCCTAGGGCTGAGAGACCATTTAAAAGGATATCATATACTGAGGCAATAGAGAAGCTCAATAAGAAGAGGAGGATAGAGTGGGGTGAAGACTTGCAGACAAAAGACTTGAGAATGCTTGGAAGAGTCTTTAAAGAATTCTATTTCATATACCATTGGCCTCTAGCAATAAAGCCATTCTATATTGAAAGATTGGATGAGAGGCTTTCAAGATCCTTTGACCTAATGTACGGGTACCTTGAGCTGGCCTCTGGAGGAAAACGAGTATCTGACAGGCAGGAGCTGGAGAAGAGGCTTATAGAACAGAAGCTTGACCCAAAAGACTTCGAATACCATCTAAGAACGTTCAACTATGGTATGCCACCCCATTCGGGCTGGGGGCTTGGAGTAGACCGCCTTCTCATGGTTATAACTGGAAAGGATAATATTAGGGAAACAATACTTTATCCAAGAGACCCAAGAAGGCTTGTTCCATAAAAAATTTTAGTGGATATAATAGCTTATAGGGCCTTAAAGTTTTCAGTCCAAGCAATATATGCTCTAAGCATTTCTTGGGAAACACTTGGCCTCCTATACCTTAAAACTTCCTTAAAATCTTGCATCCTGATTTCACGTGGTTGAGCATTTTTGTCTACTGCCGCACCTGATTCAAAAAGTTCTGATACAACCCTAAGCTGCACAGACTGGCATATGTCACGAATATCGCTTCCAGAATATCCTTCGGTAAGTTTTGCAATCTGATTAAGGTCTACAGATGAATCGAGCTTCAGGGGGGCAGTGTAAAGCTTGAACATTTCAAGCCTAGCCTTCAGGTCGGGAAGTGGAACATATATTCTCTTCTGAAAACGTCTTAGAAATGGTGGGTCAAGTGACCAAGGCTTATTTGTTGCACCTATAACATAAAGCTGTAAAGTTTTACCCTTATCCATTATACCATCCATTTCCTTAAGAAACTGGTTTCTAACCCTCACTTCACCACCAACTTCCTGTGAGCGTGTTCCCAGCAGTGAATCCAGCTCATCTATGAATATTATTACGGGACCGTTGTCGTCCAAAAGCCTTCTAGCGTAACTGAAGAGCTTAGAAACATTCTTTTCAGCCTCACCAAGCCACTTTGACATTATTGAGGCGGCGTCAACAGTTATAAAGTATCCTTCTATCTCGCTTGCTGCTGCAGCGGCCAACATTGTTTTACCACATCCTGGGGGACCGTACAAGAGTATACCTCTAGGCCAGCCCAGTGGAAACAGGTCAGGCCTCTTTACTGGAAAGATTATCGATTCTTTTATAGCCTTTTTTGCATCTCCTAAGCCTATAACCTCCTCCCATCGAACATTAGGCTTTTCTTTCATTACAAGGTCATCGAATGTTGCTTTAAGTGTTTCAACACCCTTAGATGCTTGAACAGCCTGTGTTACAGGACCGTCTGAAGCTTCTGATGCTGGTGAGACACCTCTTGCAGCCTGCAATGCTTTAACACGCTCCTGATAGGCTGCTGCACGCTCCAAATACATCTTGTTAAGCTTATAGTCTGGATATAGTTGAGCCAACTTTATTAGTGTTGCAATCGCCTTCTGATAGTAGCTTATTGCAGTAGCATAGGAGCCCTGTGAATCCATTTTAATAGCTTGAGAAGCATAATAGTATGCTGATTCCTCAAGCTCTTTAGCAGCCTGATAGCTCAACTCTAGCCAACCTCCCCAACGTGGATCTTTCCAGCCGCGGCAAGCCTAAATATTGACTGCTCAACCTTATCAACTGGTACACCAAGACATGATGCTATTTCCACAACATTATAGGAACCATTCGCTCTAATATATTCTAGAACACGGTTGTCTAGGATAGCCTGTTCAGGTGTTGGACGTGGAGCATTCAATAGTGTAGCCTTAAAAGGCTCCTCCTCATCATCTCCACTAGCCAGAAGTGCAATATTCTGTATTTTTTCAAGAGAATATTCACCCTGCAAGGATTCTGGAAGAGGTTCTTCCAGCGAACTTATCTTTTCCTCAACATATTTTTTGGCTGATTCAAGAATTTCTTCTCCACTACTCAAATCTAATGTGATAGGAGTTTCTGGAGTTATCTGCTGCAGGCTTGACATTGTTTCAACGAGTACGTCGTTAACCTCCTTCATGGTGGTCTCGAGCTGTGGCATTATCGAGCTCAATTCTTCACCTATCTTTTTAACAACCTTGAAGGCTGCAGAAACCTGTACAATAACATCACCTGTATCACATATGCTCTCTAACCTTATCGCAATCTGTGTAAGTGCGAGCTCACTTATTGTGACAACCTTAATAACACGCTTTAATTCTGCATGCTCTGTAGCATAAACTTTAGCCCTAACCTTATCCTTAGCCTCTAAAGCTTTAACCGTCAAATTAAAAAGCTTCTCTTTTCTAGCTTCAAGACGCCTCTTAATATTATCGAGCTCCCTCTTATGGAACTCAATACTTTTAATAGATTCTATAATACGATCCCTTAAGGGTTTATCTTCACCCAGCTTCCAAAACCTCCAACCCAAACCCATCACCAAAAAAATTTTTGACGAAGACGGTTACCCAAACCTGGTTGCCCAGGTTCAAGCAAACCGTCTTCAACCTCAGATTTTATGTGAATGCAGATTCTCCTGTTGGAACACCTGTTGGAAGTTCAGGGAACCTTTCCTTCATCCTTTGTTCAGCGACAGCTGAAGCTTCAGCCAATATCTTTTCAGCATCCTCGTTGGCTGCTTCAAAGTTTAATGTTGTTCCACTAACCTGTCCAGCGTCAACCAGTATACTGCTTAACAGACTACTAATCTCGTTGATCTCTCTTTCAGCCTCAGGCAATACACTTATTATTCCAGACTTTACATTCCTTATCACAGCCATAGCTGGAGCCAATGTTACTACAATGTCACCGAGTTCTGTTACAGTATTAAGCCTAAGGACTATCTGCTCAAGAGCAAGCTTTGACGAGGTAACCATTTTAAGCATCTTTCTTATTTCAGCAAGCTCGTTAGCGTAAACGCTAGCATGCTGTGTATCATGCTTTTGAATAGATGATACAACCTTGTTAAATATGGCGGCATCCCTTTCCTTCAACTTTGTAGCCATTGCATCAAGTCTAGCGATCTGAGTCTGTATAGCTCGTACAGCGTCTTCAAGCCTTGGCTTCAGTGGACCGGATGGCCTTATAGCTTCTCTAACCCTATCACCCATTCCAGGCTTCTGCTCCCTAACCCACTTTTCTTCAAACTTAGACATTTTTTACCACTGGGTCTTAATCTCCTAACATTCTCCTATTATTTTGTATGTTACTGAAGAATATGTAACCTTGGTGACAGGTGAAAAGGTAACATGATAGGATCAGATGAGGAACATGTTTCCCTACTGGAGTTCGGTTTAAGCGAGTACGAGTCTAAAGTTTATACTACACTTTTAAAGTTTGGTAGGATGAAGGTTAAGGATATCGCTTTAAAGTCTGGAGTACCTAGAACAAAAGTTTATGGTGTAGTCAAATCCCTGTCCGAAAAGGGGCTGGTAGAATTTTCGGGAAAGGGACCATTATATTGTATACCTATAGCTCCAGAGGAAGTGTTTTCGAAGAGGCTTGAAGAGGAGAAGAAGAGGTTTAGGAAGATGGTTTTAGCGTACAAGAAGCTTGAGGAGCTAAAGAGGGAGACAATATTGCCAACAGACTTTGAGGAAAAAAAGTACACAGTCTATAGCATGAAGACTTTCCAGAATAGGTTGAAGGAGATATTGGAGAATACTTCAAAAAGCTTCTACGCTTGCCTAAACTGGTGGGGGCTAAACGTGCTATCAGAAAACATTGAGAAAGTAAATACCCTCTCAAAGGGAGTAAGTGTGAAGATTATTGTAGGATTATATAATGATGATAGGATAATTGAAAAGTTTGATTCAACAATAGATGTTAGAGTTACTGGAAAAAGTGTTGGAGTAAACATAATGGTATTCGACGAAAAGACCACTGTACTCTTGGAAGAGTCTGGCAAGATAACGGAAATAAACAATGTGGAAGTGTGTAGGCTTGCGAAGGAAATTATTATAGAAAAGTTTTATAAAAAATCTCTTTCATGGAGAAAAGCTTACCAGATAATGCAGTTAGGTGGAGAAGACATTATAACATTATATTCTGGAGAAGAAAGAGTTTATGAAGCATTCATTCAAGCAGTTGCGGAAACAGTATTCGATGAAGAAAAACTTTATCAGATAGGGGAAAAGTTTGTAGAAAACCTTACAATGATGCTGCAGATCGACCTATTCAACAAAGGCTTCGAAGTACAGCAGCCAATAATTTCAGCACTGATTTCAGAAAATCTTGGAAAAGACTCTAGTGTAAGATTCGACCCATTAACAAGATTATATGTTCTCGAGGCACCAATGGCCTCGAAAGGGCTTCCGGCAACAGTATGGCTTTTCGCACTAGCGGGGGCAGCGAAAAGGAATGAAATGAGCTTCAAAATATTACAGAATACTAGCATACAGGCTGAGGGAAAACATATTATACAAGCAAAAATAGAGAAGAAGCCATTCACATGATTACTTTGAAAGATAAGACCACAATATTATTGTAACATCCATTATAAGTGCGCCGGCAATACCTGAAAGGAAGGCGCCGGCAATTCTTGGGTCACTAAACAGTTGAGGTAAAGCGTACGCGAGAAAGTCTATGAGTGAGGGAGATACAAGGTAAGCGATAAACCCTATAGCGAAACCGAGTAACGTGAAACCAGCTAATATAGTGAACCTACCCATATATTACACCATCCCTCTGGTATGAGAAAATAATATATAAAATTTTAACCATTAATAAAAAAATGGTGGGAAGAAGGCTACTTTATGATAGCCTTCTTATCAAAATTGCTGCCTCTATAACGAGGGTTATTGCTGCAAGTATACCGATTATGATGAGGAACGTTGATAGGTCTCCTACAGAAGACTTTACCTGAGACGATACTGCATCCTGTGCATTCTTTATTGAAGTCTGTATACTGTTAGCGTTGTCTGAAATGCTCTTGCTCAACGTGTTGCCTAAGCTTGTTATCTGGCTTGAAAGGCTCTTGCCCATGCTGTCAACGCTTGAGCTTAATGTTCCAAGAGCACTGTTCACGCCACTAAAGCCTTTTGACATTGAATCAGATAATGTTGCAAGGTCACTCTTTACACCAGCAATGTCGCTTCTAATGTTCTGCACTCCAGATGTCAAAGTACTCTTTACACTGTCAACGCTATTGGCTAATGTTGCAATCTTGTTCGATAGGTCAGTCAACCTTGACACGAGGTCAGCCTGGTTTGCTGCGAGCTGGTCTAATATTGCTTGAGTGTCAGGAGACACGCCTGTTACTGTGAAGAGTAGGAATGTTGGCTCAAGCTCGCCACCAGCATATAAGGAGAACACGTGGAGTCCTGGTGTGAAGCCTGCAGCAACAAACTTTAGCTCAAGGTCACCGGTACTGTTACAGTATACACTAGATGGATAGTCCCAGTTCTGTGGGTCGACGCCGAGGAGACGGTTGTCGATGTTAGGTGTATAGCCTACCGTTGGATCTAAGCCAGTTCCATAGACTGTTACAAGTGAGCCGTCGTTAGCGAACGTGTCTGGAACAATCTTTAAGGTTGGAAGAACCTTAAAGTCTCTTTCTGCAATCTCTGTACCATATATGTCAGTAGTTTCCTCACCAAGATATTCGTCTATAGCCCAGACCTCGTGTGCACCGCCGTAGGTGTGTGGTACAGTAAACTTTACTGTAACATTGAATTGACCGTCAGCTCCAGTTGTAGCATTAGCCATCCAATAGTATGTGCCATCACCTAACTCAATTTCAAGCCAATATATGAATACTGCAATCTTTTCTGGGAAACCGTATGCCTTTGCTGTAACTACTGTGCCAACAGGACCCTCTTTAGGCTCTAGAACAAGTGTTGGAACCACATAAATATAGAACACGAACCTGAAATTGTTAGCATCCTTTAATAGGATATAGTGTGATTCCATAGAAGTTATTGGTATTGTTACTGTGGTGTTGAAGAAGCCTGTTCCGTTAGCTAGCACGGATCCAAGATACTTTGAACCATCAAACCATATTGTAACATTGCCTGGATAGAAGTAGTTTCCAGCAACAATGAGCTCATCACCAACACCAACCTCTACACCCCACATGTAGAAGTCTGTTTCATTACCGAATATGTAGCCTTCGTCTGCCATTACATCATCAACTTGCAGTAGACCTCTAGGATACTCTTCCCAATCGAAGGCGTAGGATGTTGTAGTCTTGTTGTCAAGAGCATAGAAGGTTATTGTTTCAATAAAATCTTCTATAAGTTGCATCTCAGGGTCAACAACGACCTTCAAGTCGGGAGCATCCATGTTATATACGAACTGGCCCTTCTCGTTTGTCGGGTAAAGGTTCTTTATAACCTTCTCTTCCCCAGCTACTGGATCCCAGTAGCTTAGGTTAACATAGTTGTTTGCTGTGAAAGCATAGCCTTTCAATGATATTGCTCTTCCACCTGGACCCCAAGAGGGTACAACTTCAAAGGCTGCTGTTACTATGATAACGTTATCTGTTACTGCAACAGATGTTGCTGAGCCATCAAACGCTTTAACATAGTATTCTCCGCCAGCAATATCCTTTGGAATAGAACCATTAACCCAACCGTTTCCAATACTGTAGCTGTCAACCGTTGTACCAGGACCAAATAGGTCTGAAACCTTAAACGTTGGAGTGTACTTGAAGTCTCCTGAAGAAATCTGTGAGAAACCGTCTGCACTCCATACTAGGTAGAATTGTCCACCGGAAAATGTTACTCCTCCAAAGTATAGGTTGACTGTTCCACCAGCAGGAACTGTTACTGGAGAACTTGGCGCTGTTGTTGTTTCTATTAGAATGTATCCTGTTGAAGCCTTTACTGCTAGTGGAAAGAAAGCTGCAAATACTGTTGTCAGTAGTAGTGCTAGGATAAATGTTGTCTTTATCTTACTCATTTTTTTCACCTTGAGTGGGTTGAGAAAAATTTTCTTATTTAAGCTTTATGGACAATTTGTCTATACCCATTTGTCTTCATTAACCCTATTTTTTATGTTGATTACTTTTGCTTTATTTTTGTTTTTGTTGCTAAAATAGTTGTTGCCTTTTATATTATAGTTTTCTTTTTTGCCTTTTTATAACCGTTTTGTTTATATTTTACCTTTTCTATAGGTAGGGTGGTCGGTATGAAGAGGCTGGATGAGCTTGATTTAAAGATTTTGGACGAACTTAGCGAGAATGCTGGTATTTCGATTCCTAAGTTGGCGAAGAAGCTTGGTGTTAAACAGTCTAAGGTGTATAGTAGGGTTAAGAGGCTTCTAAGGAGAGGCGTTATAAAGAGGATGACTATTGAGGCCAACGAGGAGGCTCTCGGATTAAATGTTAAAGCGTTCATTGGCATCAATGTTGAATCCCTAGAGAGGGAGAAGGTTGTTGAGGAAATAGTTAAGGTGCCGGAGGTTGTCTCTGTAGCTGAGGTTACTGGAAGATTTGACCTTTTTGTTGAAGCTCATGTTAAGAGTTTAGAGGACCTTTATAGTGTTGTTTCTAAGAAGATCGCTATCTTACCCGGTGTAAGCCACACCGAAACATTCATACAGCTTAAGAAGAGACAGAGTTTAAGAAAGTTTTCGCTACTAAAATAGTATATTAGTGGGCGAGTGGAAGGAGTTTTTATAAAAATTTTTATTGTAAAAAATATTTTTTAGAGTGCATGTTCATGGTCCTGTTGAAGGAGATTGAACAGACTGTTTAGGTTCGAGGATCCGAAGATTTTAAGCCTATTTGATAAAAGTTTTATTTCAAGCATTTTTAAGAAGGTTAAGGTTTTAGAAGAATGTGTTAAGAGTGTTGAAGAGGCTTCTGGAATAAGTTTTCCAGAATACTATGTTGAGCCCATTCTTCCAATCTATTTTGATAAAGGCGGAGGGATTGCAGTATATTATGCTAGAACAATACCCTATGCTGCTCCCAGCGGACTCGACATTGTCGTACAAGTTTCAGCCGCGCTCTTAAAATATGGTTTAAAATCATCTATTGAAGCAGTTTTAGCACACGAATTTCTACACTATCTTGACCTTGTTAGAAGAATTTCAAAGTTTGAAGTCCTGTCTGATGAGGTTAGAGAAAGCGTTTTCGAAACATTGTACAGTGATCTTGAGAAGACCATTAAGCCTGAGCATGTGTACTCTGATAAGAGGCTTATCAAGAACATTAGGAAAAAGTTTGCTGACGGATTTGAAGATAAAAGGTTAAAGGATAAGACTCTCACAGACTGGATTAAGAGGGGGAGGCCTGTAGTCCAACTTCCTCCAGAAGAGAATATTGTTAGGATTCCTGTGAACATGATTCTAGTATCAAAATTTGATCCAATACTACTTTTAAAGATTAGAGAGATTGAGAGAAGGGCGGGTCTAGTCTAATGATTGAAGAAAATGTTAAAGAGACTATTTTAAAGACAGTTTTTGAAGAATATGGTGGAGAAAATGTTGTAGCAGTATGTGTTTACGGTTCACATGTTGCCGGCTACGCTAGACCAGACAGTGACTATGATGTTATAGCTGTATTGAAGAGGTATAATGCAAAGATAGGGTACAAGTATGTTAGGGAACCCCTTCTCTGCTCAATATTGGCGGTGGAGAAGGGAATACTTTATGATGATGCTAGAAAATCTTGGCTTGGAGAGTTTGTTGCAGGAAGGTTTCTAAACGTTTACGAGCCCCTTCTTGGAAAAGAGTTTTTGGAGGAGGTTGAAATAGAGTATAAGAAGAGGGTTATTCTTGAAATATTAAGTGAGTTTAATGGAAAGTTTCAGCCTTTAATGGATTTGATAAAGTTTCCACTAGAATATTTTCTCTTCGAAAAGCTTAGGAGAAGAATGCAGTTTTATCCTCCAGCAGCCTACAGTTATACAAAAACTTATGGGGGAACAG
>JACIWG010000187.1 GCA_014361085.1 Nitrososphaeria archaeon | reverse complement strand
ACCCTCATCAGGTCTCCTTTCTCCCGGATGAAGATATACTCTCACCCTTATTGGAAACATTTTACAATCATTTAATTTGGTCAAAGCATGCCAGGATTTCATATCACATAGTGCAAAACCAACTGTTGTGACACCATTTGAGGCTGCAAAATTCATTGCCTCTAAAAAGTATTTTATGTAATCGTCTAAAGTTAAAGTTGACTTAAACTTTTCCTTAGCTATGGAAAAAAATGCTTCCTCTTTAACAACGCCAGTGGGTAGACCACTTCCGTCAACCATTACCCCAGGCAATCTCATACCAATTAGACCAGTAGCCTCCATTGCACTAGTATTCAAAACAGCAGTGTGCATACAGATTCTAGAAAGCATAACAGGTTTATCGCTTACGATTTCATCTAAATCGTATCTTGTAGGCATCCTCTTTTCTTCAAAAATTTCATGATCCCACCCGTGGCCTACAATCCATTTGCTATCTGAACGCCTAGAATATTCTTGCAACCTTTTCTTAAGTTCTCTAATACTTTTTACACCACGTAAATCTAGCATACTCAAATACATTCCAAGCTCGTCAAGATGCATGTGAGAGTCTATGAAGCCCGGAAGAACAGTTTTCCCCATTAAATCAACCAACTCACCATCCACTAATTCAACTATTGTTTCAACTACTCTATTGCTTCCAGTGTAAAGGATTTTTTCGTTGGCTACAAGTAAAGCCTCCACTTTTTTGACCGGCTTAAAAGACACGTATATGTTTCCCTTTACAAATCCAGTCAACATATGACACATTCACAAGCCCATTATTTTAAAATATAATTTAAATTTTTGTTCTAAAAATTTATGCAAATGTTAAAGAATATTTAAAGTTCAAGTCTCATTAACGGGAACTCCTGATCGTCTTTATGAATTCTGAACCCATTTTTGATATACAATTCTATTGGACCTGACGGGTTTTCCACATAACCTTTTCTAGCGAAGGTTTCAACAGCCTTAAAATTTCTATTCTTTAATTCAAAGATAATGGTTTCAGTAAGATTTGGCCAATACCTAATCCTCTAGCCTCTTTTCTAAAAATATACAGGCATGCGATTAAAATCGCGTCATCATCAGGTGGACCAGAAGGGTAGTTTTTTGAGTTTGGGAAAAAATTTGATGGCGCATATTCTGCATAACCAACCATCCTGTTATCAATGTAAGCGAGTTTACCGCAGTTACCGAAAGAGTTGCTTACAGTATTCAACCATTCTAATTTTTTGTAAAATCTTTCCCTTTTAGCATTAAAAGGAAGCTTATTATGTTCTTCAGGGAACTCCCAGTAAAGACAATATTTGCAACTGTATGGAATATATTCTACTTCTGGAACTTCTTCCAAGTTTTCTGCACTTAAATCAACTATTTTAATAGACAGACACCATCACCGCCCATTTTCCCAAATTCTATTAAACACATTCTCATATTCTCTTGCAACATCAGCACTTTTTACTATTATTAGATTCTCATTATTACTATTTTCTGCTGAAGATGACCAGTTATAGCTTCCAGTTAAAACAATAATGCCGTCTATGATAGCAACTTTATTATGCATATAATCGGGGTTCGTATCATTTCTGACACTTACACCAGCACTAGCAAGCCTAAAATATTGCGAGTATTTGCTAATCTGACCCTTTTCAAAGACAACTTTAACATCGACACCCCTATTTTTTGCATCAATTAATGCATCAGCAATGTTTTGAAGAGTGAAACTGTAGATTAGAACATGTATTGAAGTGTTAGCTCGACCTATCCAGTAAATTATTTGCTCTGCACACCCACCATTTGGCGAAAAATATGTGCCCAAAACTTGAACTGAAGATCCTGTCTGAAATACCTTTTCTGTAACAGTTGTAGCTTCTGTTGAGGTAATTGTTATGGTCTCTGATTGAGTGTAGGCTGTTGAACTTGTTACTGTTGCGTAATTGTCGCAGTAGGACATGCATGTGGTGGGACTATTATAGTACTAGCTATAAGTCCAATAATAAAGAACAATCGATGCTATCACAATTCCTGATTTTGCCATAGCATATTATTTCCACTTATAGTAAATTAATCTTTTCATTTAAAATTGAGCGAAGAATGGTACCAAGATTGTTGCAGCCACCGATAATATTAAACCACTTACTATCGCTGGAATAGCATATTCTTCACCACCATATTTTATTACAAAGGGTAGTGTAGTATCACATGCTGTAGCCCCTCCACCTGAGATAATTGATATCGGCCCAAACCTTTTTCCAACAAATGGAGAGGTTAACATGGTGATAAGTTCTCTAATCAAATTTGCGAGTAAACCTAATGTTCCTGCCTCCAAACTTATTGCCCTAGACAAAAAGGGTCCAGTAAAAGAATACCATCCAAACCCTGCCACAATAGATAGGCTTACATTAAATGGAATATTTAATAGTATACTTGATGGATATGCTATAATAAGGCTTCCGATTACAGCTGAAATTATTGATTTTAATGCAACTTTACTGTAACTTTTGAACTTTAAAATGTGCTCGTTTAAGACGATAATGGATCCTACTATAATCAGGAGCAAGTCGATTAGAAGATTTTCTAAGAAGCTGACATCAAAACTGTAGCAGAAGAAGCTGTATCCTAATCTTCCAACAATCAGGCCGAAAACAAGTGAGAGAACAAACTTTATCATTAAATATCTAACCTCCTGAAAATGTATCCGAAAATTATGCTGCCCAAAAAAGCTAAGGCAGATAAAACTATTGAACCATATCCTAGAACCATAAAATTATATACGATCTTTTCATCGGAGCCAAAGGTTAAACCCATAAGAAAAAGAAGGACGAGTACAATGGTTGACAGCATGCGGTCCAGTTTAGCTTTTATCGACCATATACCAAGCTTTCT
>JACIWG010000186.1 GCA_014361085.1 Nitrososphaeria archaeon | reverse complement strand
CATATCACCACATGAAGGGTTTCCTGCCACAGCAGAGACTGTTGCATCATCCATTCTACCAAGATTCTTTGGGTTCCTAAAAAGTTCTAGAATTTTTGGATTATATGGTAATGGTGACCTCGACATACTTACTCGCCCATTGAACCATAAATTTTTCTTAACCTTTCAACTGCAGCTGGTATAACATTTAAAACATAGTTTATATCCTCTTCAGTATGATATCTTGTTACCTTCATTAAAATGCTTCCATGCGCCTCCTCAAACCTTCTTCCAATAGCTGTAAGAACGTGACTTGGCTTTAGAGCTCTTCGCGTACAAGCGCTTCCACTTGAAACATAAACTCCTTTAAGACTTAATTCTATTGTAAGCGATTCCCCCTCACATTTTCGAAAGCTTATGTTCACATTATCTGGGCTCCTCTTACTACCATATGGTCCATTAAGCAATGTTCCATTTATTCTATTCAATATACCATCAATCAGCTTATCCCTTAACCTTCTCATATGATTTATATTTTCCTCAAAGTTTTCGAATGCAAGCTCCGACGCTTTTGAGAATCCAACTATTAAAGGTGTGTTTTCTACGCCAGGCCAAAGCTTTTGTGTTCCAATCTGCCCCTCCAATATCCTCTCAATCTTCACATCCTCTCTTACATAAAGTGCTCCAATCCCCCTTGGACCTAGAATCTTGTAACTGCTTATTGTTGCAAGGTCAACTGGAATCCTATTCAAATCAAATCTTATCCTACCATATGCGTCCGAGATGTCAGTGTGAAATATTATTTCACTCTTCTTTGCTTTAACAATGTCCAGTGCATCCTTGATAGGCTGTATTGTTCCGATTTCATTATTTACCAAGGATACACTCACTAATATAGTATTATTATCAACCTTTTCTTTTAACCGTTCAAGGTTTATTAAACCTTCACCGTCAACTGGAATCTTTTCAACCTTGAAACCATTTTTCTCAAGCATCTTGCAAACGTGTATAATACTTAATGGCTCAATTTCAGAAACTATAATCTTGTTTCCTTCACCTTTCCTTTTATATGCTGTTCCAAGTATTGCAAGATTGTTTGCTTCAGTTTCACCTGGCAAAAAATTTATTTCCTCAGGATTTTTTGCACCAACATATTGTGCCATCCTTTTAGCGGATGAAATTATTGTCTCATATGCTTCCCAACCGGGCTTATGTGTTAATGTGGGGTTACCGTATGCTTTAACATTAAAGTATGGTAACATTGCCCTTATCACTTCCTCTGGAACTGGTGCAGAATTTTCGATATCCAAATAAACTTCTCTTTCAACACCCTCATGAGCCTTTATAAGTTCTCTTACACTTTCAACCAAATTTTTCACCTAAGACAATTTTCCACATTATTGACAACATGGTTATCACACTGTTATAAAAATCTTTTGGAAAACAATGTTTTCTAAACAAAACCCATCATACTACCTATCCAATATATTGTTGCTGAAATCGATAAACCTAGAGATAACGAGATTATCACTGACAGAAGTGTGTACTTAAAACTTCTTGTTTCATTAAAGATTGTGATGAAGGTTGCCAAACATGGTGAATAGAACATTACCAGCATTAGCAAAGAATAGGATTGTAGTGGTGTAAGAGAAAGTGATGTAACCGCCTCTATAGGGTCTATTTTTCCTGTAGCGATAACGATTGTTTCTATGAATATTTCTTTCGCTATCCAGCCAAACATTAGTGCTAATGGTATAATCCAGTTGTTTATGCCAATGATCGATAGTATGGGTGCTACTTCTTTTGCAACAAGTGCTCCATAGCTTTCTTCAACATTTCCTGTAGAGGATGGTCCAAAATATGATATTGCCCACAATATTATGCTAAACAGGAATATTATTGTTCCAGCTTTAACAATGTAGGATTTGCTTCTTTCCCAAGAAATCCATCTTATAACCCTAAAGCTTGGAATGTGATAGGATGGTAGTTCTATAATCAATTCTGGCGTACTCTTTTGCCCGAAAACCTTTTTGGAAACAATCTTATTGAGTATGAGAAAGACTGTTACGGAAGTTATGTAAACGGATGCGATTACAAATGTTTGCAAAATAGCTCCTTTAAAAAGCGCTGAAGCCATTATAAGGAGTATGAATAGTCTTGCTTGACATATAATTAGTGGCATCAAAACTATTGTTGAAAGCCTTTCCTCGTCAGTTTCCAATATTCTTGTCCCCAATACTGCTGGAACATTACATCCTAGGCTCAATGTTATTGGAAATATTGTCTTACCGGTCAATCCAACCTTCTTTAAAAGCCTGTCAAATGATACTGCAACCCTGGCCATTAGGCCACTGTCTTCGAGAAGAGCCATCATCAGATTAACTATGAAAATTAGTGGAAGGAATGTTAGTACGCTTCCTACACCTGGTATGATGCCTCCAATAATTAGGTCAATGAGCCAGCCTTGAACATTATAGTCTGCAGCAGTCTCCTGTACGATTTCAGACAATACTGTAAACACTTTTGAAATTATGCCTGAAAGGGATATTTCTTCTATAGCCGATGCTATAGACTCGTATCCTATACTTCTGAAAATATAGTTTAGAGGAAATCCAGTGTTTATTGTGAAGGCTAAAAGTATCATAGAAATGAGCATTATTGAAGATATTATAGGTCCAGTTAACGGGTTTAAGAGTATATCATCAAGCTTTTTAACAAACTTTCTTTCAGAAACCTTAACAGTTTCGGTTGTCCTACTTACGAGCCTATTTACAAAATTGTACCTATATAGTATGATTAGCTCAACAGGATCCCTCTTGTAAACATTCTTTATCTCTTTTACAACATCCTCTATTCGCTTGGCTGCCTCACTACACTTTTCCTCACTTCTTTAATAAAGTAAATGTCACCTTCAAGGATTCTTAATGAAACCCATCT
>JACIWG010000185.1 GCA_014361085.1 Nitrososphaeria archaeon | reverse complement strand
ATCCTCGCAGTTCTAATGATTGTTGTCGGATTCATAGGTGAACTTGGAACTCATCCATACTTTATATGGCTATATCAGTATCCTCTTATAGCACTTGATACTACAATTTATTCACTACTAGCATTCTATATCGTCTCAGCAGCTTTCAGAGCTTTCAAGGTAAGATCTGTTGAAGCACTAATACTAGTGATTGCAGGAATTTTCGTAATGCTTATGAATGCGCCAGTTGGTGCAGCAATATGGTCAGGTTTCCCGGTAATAGGAAACTGGATCATGACAGTACCAAATACCTCCGGATTTAGAGGCTTTATCATTGGAGCGGCAATTGGTGCAATAGCTATTGGACTTAGAGTACTACTTGGTAAAGAAAAAGGTGTATTAGGGAGGTCATAAATATGAGTGGCCTAGAAAAGATAGAAAAAATAGATAGAAGAATTGTCTACCTAATTCTAATAATTGTGGTTGCAGCAGTCCTACTGAGGCCCATCGGTTTACCCATACCAATTTCCGCTTCAACCAAAAAATACTATGATGCAATAAACTCACTTCCACCGGGAAGCGTTGTAGCCTTAGGAGTCGACTTCGATGCAGGTGCAATACCAGAACTGGGTCCAATGCTGGAAGCAACACTAAAGAATCTCTTTACCAGCGACAAAAAATTCGTGATCTTCTCATTATGGAGTGGAGGCCCCGCTGTCTCTACAATATACTTAAACAAATTAAAAGACCTAATAGAATCCTCTGGCAAAAAGTATGGAGAAGACTACGTACTCCTTCCATACATCGCTGGAGGAGAAACAGCAGCGGCAGCACTTGCAAAAGATTTCAAAAACACTGTAAAAAATGACTACTATGGAACACCAGTTGATCAAATCCCATTGATAAAGAACTTGAATACCGCTAACGATTTCGCACTTTTAATAACAATAACAGCCGGAACACCGGGTGTAGAAGAATATCTTAGACAATGGGTAAGTCCTTTCGGAATAAAATTCTGTGTAGGCGCTCTAGGCGTCTCAGCCCCCAACTATATGCCATACTACACATCTGGCCAAATTTATGGCATGATACAAGGCTTAAGAGGTGCGGCAGAATATGAGTTATTGGTCGGTTCACCCTCTATAGCAGTAAGCAGCATGGACGCCCTTTCAGCGGGACACATAGTAACAATCGTCTTCATAATTCTAGGAAACATAGTCTTCCTTTTAAGAAAATATTCTAAAAAGGAGGTGAAATCATAGTATGGCAATCTCAACAGACCCATCTGTTTGGGTTGCGGCACTACTAACTATAATGGCGTACACAATAATTTTCAAAGATAACCCATTATACAAGCTTGCTGAACATATACTAGTAGGCCTCAGCGCCGGATACCTTTTCATCCAAACATGGAAAATGATCTACAATTCTTCAATTGTACCACTATTTAATGGTTCAGGAGTTCTTTTTGGAGGCATAACTTTAGTGCTAGGTGTCCTACTGTTCACAAAATTCTTTAAAAAATATGCATGGTTAAGCAATATATCGATTGCAGTACTAGTTGGAACAGCAACAGGACTAACTGTAAGAGGTTACCTCTTCGCACAACTTATTGAACAAGTAAAAGCATCCATTAAGGTAGTCGCCAACCTTCAACCACTAGACACATTCAACACAATATTGTCACTTATAATGGTCGTGTGTACCTTGGCTTACTTTCTCTTCACATTTGAACAAAAAGGTGCACTCGGCTGGTTAGCGAAATTTGGCAGATACACGATGATGGCGGCCTTTGGTGCAGCCTATGGCGGTACAGTGATGACCAGATTAACAATATTTATTCAGAGAATGCAGTATCTCTTGTTCACTTGGTTGGGTTTAGCATAAACCCAAACCCTTAATTTATTTTTTTACTAACCCCTAGGTATGAGCCAAAATAGAATCGCTAAATTTTCTAGATTATTGGAAGATAATGGTGTCGATTGTGCAGTTGTTATAGGTACATCTAACGTCGCATACTTAACCGGTTTTATGCCAATCGCTACCATGGAGCGGCCAATAATTTTTGTTCAACATATTAATTCAGAGCCTACCCTTATTGTGCCTATACTTGAATTAGAGCATGCTCGTGAAAAATCTTGGATTAAAGATATTCGACCATATTATGAGTATAAGGTTAATATACCTAATTCATTTTCGTCGTATCTTGATCTTCTTGAGTCAGTAGTAAATGAAAAGGTTAAGCCTTCAGACAAATTAGCGTTTGACTTAGGAAACATACCTGCAACAATTTACTTGAAGTATGCAAGCAAGTTCAGTGATAGACCTATTTTAGACTGCACCTCTATAATAGATGAGCTTCGAATGATAAAAGATGATAAAGAGATAGAGTTGCTTAAGATTTCTGCAAAAATTACAGATAAAACTCTAGACTATCTTATAAATGAAGCTGTTAAACCTGGAAAAACAGAATTAGAGCTACTAGCTGACATAATCTCTTACGTAAACTATGAGGGTGCAAAATATTTTCCAAAGGCTGAAGCTGGCTTAGAAGGATTTGGATGCGGTGTCATTTGGTCTGGACCAAGGAGTGCTATACCACATTCTGCTCCTTCTACTAGAAAAATAGTTGAAGGTGACTCGATAATACTTTCTGTTGGGGCGAAATGTGCAGGATATAGTGCAGAAGATGAACGCACCGTATTCTTAGGAAAACCTTCAGAAGAGAAAATAGAATATTTTAAGGTTGCTTATGAAGCTCAACAAAAAGCTTTTGAAGCTTCCGGGCCTGGTGTAAGAGCAGGAGATGTTGATTCAGCAGCATTAAACCACATACGTTCTAAGGGCATGGGCAAATGCATAAAGCATCGCACTGGCCACGGAATCGGCCTAGACTTTCATGAACCTCCATACATACGTGAAGACAGCGACCTAATTCTAAAGGAGGGGATGGTCTATTCTGTT
>JACIWG010000184.1 GCA_014361085.1 Nitrososphaeria archaeon | reverse complement strand
ATTAGAGGAGCCAAAACTTTTTGAAGACGCAAAAATACTTGTCGGCTTCCACGCACTTGAAAAAAGATGGTTAAGTGAAGCAAGCGTTTCAGCTGGAAAGCTTATACTAAATTGGCTAATAGAACTCTTAGGCGTAGGAAAAGAAGAACAGAACCTAATAGACTATAACGTTTCCAAAACACCACCATCAAGTGAAGACCTACTAATTATACCACACTTACAAGGTGCAAGAGCACCATGGTGGGCAGCATATAGCAAGGGAACAATATATGGACTGACATTAAAGCATACAAAATGGTACATCATAAGAGCGTTCATGGAAAGCGTAGCCTACGAAATAAAACTAGTCCTAGAAATATTCAACAGAAACGGGATCAAACCATCAAAAATAGTTTGCCTAGAAAAAATGGAGAACCTAAAAACATGGCACATAATAAAAAGTTCATGCATAAACTTCCCATACACCTTCATAAACCTAGAGGAACCAATATCATACGGTGCAGCACTCATTTCAATGATAGGTACAGGAAGAAAAGACCTCTTCAAATACTGGATAGAAAATAGGACAGAAAACAAGATAGAGCCTCAAAAAGAATTAGTAAAAATTTACGAAAGAATGTTAAACAAATATGTGAAAGCAGTAAAGAGTACATTGCGATACTACAAATAAAAATTATTTAAATATTTTATTAAATATTAAAAATTATAAAAAAATTATCTGTTGTATAAAAAATATAGATAAACTTTAAAGGAAGATTGGAGAAAAATATATATGGCTCAACAGGAGATTCACCACCACACTATCCAGCACTAGCAGCAACATCACTACTCCACACACTAACCGCACTAATACTATATTTAGCAGTTCAAAAATGGTTCATAGAAACATTCATAAAAGTAGGAATAAAAAGGTAACTGATCTTAAATAACTTTTTTTTAATAAAGTTTAGAAATGTCTTTTGAGGCTTAAAAGAATTAAAGAAGCTGTAAGGGTCAAAAGCTAGATAAAAATTAGTAGTTTATCTTGGATTCATAGAAAGAATCTTCTAAAGTTTCGAATAAAATATTTTTTAAAAATGATAATTTTTGAATTAATTTATTTTTTTTAAAAAAATTTTAATTTTTTTTCTATTATATTATAGTAGAAATCTATAAATACTGATAGGATATTACCTAATCTCTATGAGTCAAGAACCTAAGAAAGTTGATAGGAGAAGTTTTCTTTATGTTGGTCTTGGTGCTGTAGCTTTAGTTGCTATTGGTGCAGCAGCATACATTGCAATGAATCCTCCTGTAGTGACACAGACGGTAACAACAGCAACAACAGTTCCAACAACGTCAGTAGTAACAACAACAACAGCAACAACATCTGTTGTAACAACCACAGTCCCAACAACTTCAGTAGTAACTACGACTGTTCCACCAACTAAGGTTAACGTCATGGCGCAGTCTGCTCTGGCTGAAATGTATGGACCCATTATATCGAGTTTTATGACAAAAACAGGGATTCCTGTCGAAATGGTGCCTGTTCCTCATCAAGAAATGAAAGCAAAGGGTTTAATAGAATTATCAGCTGGTAGTCCAACCTTTGATGTCCTCACTTGTGAAGCGACTTGGACACCAGACTGGAGCCCTTATCTCGAGGACTTATACCCTTATACTGTTAGGGACAAATTTGACCTAAGTCCATTTAACTCTTCGATGCTTGGATTATTTTCACCACCATTTTTTGGGCAATATAAACAAGGTAATCCACTTTATGCTATTCCTTTTGCGATTGGGCAAAGAATGCTAGCCTACAGATACGACTTATTCGAAAAAGAAGGAATAAAGATACCTGAAACTATTCCAGAATTTTTAGATGTTGCACAAAAACTGAATAAAGGAGGAATTGCAGGTTATGGTCTTCAAGGTGGAACGACAGTGTATACTGTATCAGAATGGGTTCATTTCTTATGGGCTTTTGGTGGGGAACTACTTGTTCTGGAAGGAGAAAAGTGGAAGGTTACAGTTAATGAAGATCCTGGTATTAAAGCATTACAATTCTGGGTCGATCTAAGAAATAAGTACAATGTTGTGCAGGCTAGTGCGCCACAGGACGCATATGCTGAAATCCTAGTTCATGCTCAACAAGGTGATATAGCTATGGGAACATTTTACAGTGGGTGGATAAATGCTGCGAACGATCCTTCTAAATCAAAGGTTGCAGGTGCATGGAGACTTGCAAGATTTCCCTATCATCCTGATTATGTGAAATCAGATCACCGAAGGTCTTGGTTAAGTGGATGGTCTTTAGCGTTAAATAAAGCCAGCAAAAATAAAGATAATGGTTGGGAACTTATCAAATACTTTGGTACACCTGAAGTTCAGCTCAGGCTAGGTTTAGAATATGCGACCGGCGGTGAGCCCACACATAATAGTGTATTCGCTAACCCCGATTACCTTAAAAAGAATCCTAGTGCGCCAGAAATCTTGAAGAACTTTGATATTGTAAGAACGCTTACAATGCCTCTTCATCCAAAAGTTGAAGAAGTTAGAGACGTTTTGAGGGTAGAGCTAAATAACGCTTTATTACAGAAGAAGACCCCCAAAGAGGCTTTAGATGATGGAGCTAAGGCGATAAAAGAGAGACTAGGTCTCTAATTTATTCCCCCTTTTTTAACCTTTAATAGCTCCAAAAGTCAGTCCTTTTATAAGATATTTCTGTATAAAAAATGCAAATACTATTGGTGGTAAAATCGTCAGAGTTGCAGCAGCGGTTGTCAGTCCCCATTTTATACCCGCCGTCTCACCCTTAAATAACTGGGCTAGAATAGGTAAAGTTGGTGCATTCATAGAAGTAAGATAGAAGGCAAGAAGAAAATCATTCCAAGATAGAAGGAATGAATAAATTGATGTTGCAACAAGTCCGGGTAATGTAAGAGGGACGACAACTTTATAAAAGGCAG
>JACIWG010000183.1 GCA_014361085.1 Nitrososphaeria archaeon | reverse complement strand
GAACAATATTTCTCTTGACTAAGCTCTATAGCTCTTTTAACCTTTTCTTCATTTACCTCTCCATATATCTTGTAATGTAAGTGGACCTTTGTATAAATTCTGGGATGCTCGTCTCTCCTTTCACCACTTATTTCAACATCCAGCCCCTCTATGGGCTCACGCATTTTTTGCAGTATCATCAACACATCTATAGATGTGCACCCTGCAACACTTAGGAGGAGAGTTTTCATTGGTGATATACCATTTTCACCGAAGATTATTTTTCCACCTTCTTCAGTAAGCGCTTCAAATTTCTCATTGCCTATCCATTTAACTGTCCCCTTCATAAAATCACCATCTTACAATGGCAGGAAATTTTTAAATGTATTTTGTGAACCTAAGGTGTATGTACTTAAGACCCTTTGATCCATGGAAGTCCAAATTCTGCACATGTCCATTTAAGTATACCCTTAACATCTACACAGGATGTGATCACGCGTGTGTTTACTGCTACATAACCTCTTACATCCCCAAAGCCTTTAAAATCCGAATAAAAGAGAATCTTCTATCAAATTTGGAAAAAGAGCTCCAAAAATTCAATAAAAACTTCATAATAGCCCTCTCCTACTCTTCCGACCCTTACCCTAAAATAGACAAAGATTTGAGAATAACCAGAAAAGTGCTTGAACTTTTTAAAAGATACAATATCAAATGTCTTATTCTAACAAAATCCAATCTATTTGAACGAGATTTAGATCTTTTAAAGGATTTGAAATGTGCCATTGGAATCACAGTTACAACCATAGACGAAGAAAAAGCAGAACTTTTAGAGCCTAATGCCCCCTCCCCACAAGAGAGAATTAAAGCTTTGAAAAAAGCAAAGAAAGAGGGAATACCAGTGTATGCCAGAATTGATCCAGTAATCCCATTCTACACCTGGAAAGAGTTTGATGAAACGCTCGACGAGTTGAGTTTTGTATCCCACATAACAGTATCAACATTAAAACTGAGACTAGATTCATGGAGGAGAATGGAAGCAAAATTCCCTGAACTAATGAAGAAGCTTGGGCCATTGTACAAAAGAGGAGAGAAAGTTAGTGGTTACCATTACCTTCCAAAAAGCTTGAGATTTAAAATCTTGGAGGAAGCACGTGAAAAAATCGAGGAAAGAGGAATAACCTTTGGCTCCTGTAGAGAGGGTTATTATTCATATCCAAGCTGTGACGGCTCCCACCTGGTCCCAATATAGAGGAGCTCACAGTTCATGAATTTGAAAGCTCTTTGTAATCTCTTTTGCTGGATCGTCCAAGCTAAACTTTTTCTTTTTATACTCCGAGGCTTTGTCTAAAAAGGCCTTAAAAAGTGGCCTCATTTCATCCAAATATTCTGCCCACCATTGAACCCCAATGGCAAATCGTCCTTCAACTTCCACCGCCTCTATGATGCCGTCCTCAGCATAAGCAACAGGTCTTATATCGTTGCCTAATTTTTTAATCGCTTGATGATGAAAACTATTCACCTCTACAAATGCCTCCCCAGTGGCCTCTAAATTCAAACTTTCCTTGAGAATTTCAAAAAGCATAGAATCTTGCTTTATTCTTACCTCATGAACCCTTGTTGACGGATGAACCAAAAACTTTCCGTGTCTAATCCAGTTATGCTGTATAGATTTTGGAATCTCGTTAACATCTTGATAAAGACTTCCACCAAGGGCCACATTTATTGCTTGAGCTCCTCTCCCAATTCCCAATATGGGCAGATCTTTCTCCAAAGCCCCCTTGATTAAGGCCAGCTCGAATTCATCCCTTTCAACATCAAGGGACTCTATTTTCTCAGATAGTGTGTCCCCATAATATTTTGGATGAATATCCGGCCCTTCAGGGAAGATAATACCGTCTATAGCTTCCAAAACATCTACTATCTCTAAAAGCGGTGGAATTGCAACAGGAATTCCTCCAGCCTCTTTGACTCTCCTGACATAAGTATCGTTTATTGTGAGAGCACCAGTTTCCCAATTGAATGACGCAACAATACCAATAATCGCCTTCATATTTCACCCCCTGTTTCAAGTAGCCAACGCCAAATAAATAGTTTTCTAATGGTCTTACTATAATGGAACTAAGAATAAAAACAGAAATGGATATGCGAGCTAACACTCCTCCGCATCCCACAATGCCAATCCATTTTCTTGGAGTTTCCTCTCCAGCAATTCACCTAATAACTCCTGAACAACCACTTCCACAACGAAAACTTCACCTTCCACCAAGTGCCCTCCAAACATTTTGCCTTCTTCATCGCCCAAGCTCACGTGAATATGAACAAATGGTTCGTTGTCCTTGAGACTTATGTTTCCCATAGCAGAAATAAGTTCATACGTCCCTTTAAGTTCAATAACTTTGTATTGCTTCTTCTCTTCCTCAAAATACCCTATCTTCGGATTCCTGAGTGTGCCTATTGCACTAATAGTGCCAATCAAGATATTGTGCTTTTTAGCAAACTCTGTTACGGAGTTTAAGAATTCTTTCCCCTCGGGTATTCTAAAGAGGAATGTTCTACCTTTTGAAAACCTCATATTAACCACCTAAAACTAAATATGAGCAGAAAGTAATTTAACCTTTTAGGTCATTACAAAAATCCAGTAATTCAGCGTTCTAAAGTAATCTCTGCATAACTCCTTGGATCTTCCCATATTTTTACTTTGATTTTCTTAATATTTTGCCCAGCTCTTTCAGCTATTCTCTCTGCAAACCACTCGGCTATTAGCTCAGCTGTTACATTGGGTTTATTAAGAATGACAACCTCATCTCTAGGGAACTCTAGATGCTTACCATTCTTTTCAACAACTACGCTTCCGTCTCCTTTAACACTCACCCAATCCTCACTGACTAGCATCTTGTGATCAAGAAGCTTTATGAGGTTGCTTAAGTGATTAAAGTCAAAAATCATTCCATTCTCGTTTAGCTCTCCCCAAACCTCAACATCAACCT
>JACIWG010000182.1 GCA_014361085.1 Nitrososphaeria archaeon | reverse complement strand
TCCTTGTAAGAGCCTGTAGGCATCAGTAAATCAAGCTTAAACCACAAACTATCTCCAACCTTAACAAGTGGTGTAAACCCTTCCCCAAGGCTTACAATAGATTCTTCTTTAATGTAAGGATAAAATTTCCTGTAGCGCCAAACAGTATAATTTTTGCAAACTATTTCATCAATGGAAAATTTTTTCTCTAAAATTATATCGTAAGGGCCTCCACAAGAGCATTTCCATTCTCTTTCATCCCCTCTTTCTCTCCCGCATTTGCTGCATTTTACAGTATAATCCATGAACTGTACAATTAATCTAAAGGTTCATAACCTTTTCCCAAAACTAAAGTTGTTTAATCTCATGTTAAAGTATAAATTATATATAATGAGCAAAAAGCCAATTAACTAGAAGAATAAAAATTTTAACATGTTTTCAGTTTGTAAAACACTTTGTTGGATTATCTAAATTTTGTTAGTTTAAATTTCTCTCCATCTTGCCTTTTTTATCGCCAAAAACATTGAGAATATTAAGAATAGGGTTAGATATAGCCAGCTTAGCAAAATTTCATTTAAGCTTAGACTAACTATGGCTACACTTTCTTTTAGCAGTAGTGCTGAATGTGTTGTTGGAATAATATATGCTAGTGGTCTCAATATTTCAGGTATAATTTCAATAGGGTAGAAGATTGGCGGTAGAATCGTTAAAATTAGACTTAAAATTGAACTTATCTGCCATCCATTACGTGCGTTCGGCACAAATGTGGATAGATAAAAGCTCAATGAAGACACCATAATCCATGTTATTATTGGAACAATAATGATTGTGAGTATTGGGTAAGGCTGTGGATTCAAGAAAATTAATGGTATTATAAGCAAAATTATACCTGGAGACGAGAAGAATAGTTCGGCCAATGCAATACCAGCCATATATTCGAATGGTGAAAGTGGTGACGCAACAAATATGTCCTGAAGTTTTATTTCACGCTTTATCCACACTACGTCGCCGATTACACTTACTCCCGCTCCTACAAATATCATCAAATATGATCCAACAAAGGCTGTTGGTAAAGCCTTTTCACCAATAATTGTGTAGAAAAGGAATAGTATAGTGAAGGGTGTTGAAAAAAGCCAGACCATTGAAAGTAGGTTTCTTCTTAGCCAAAGAAATCCATACATGTACCCTAATATCAGAACAGAGGTTAACCCCATCTCCTATTCACCCACAGAAGCGATGTCAACAAAAACGTCATCTAATGTAATAGGTGACGTCTGTACTCTAACACCTTTTTTTATTGCCAAGTTGACAAGCTCTTGTGCTGACCTCTCGTCCGTCAATACACGTCTCCTGTCTCCAACAAAAACTATACGCCCATATGACATTAACTCTTCATCAGAAAAACCATTATAAATTTCAACCTTCACCTTTTCTTTCACACCACTTTTTAGTTGCTCAACAGTTCCCTTCGCAACAACCTTACCATCATTTAATATCACAATATCATCGGATAGGACTTCAGCCTCGTCCAAATAATGTGTTGTCAAAATTATTGACCCATATTTTCTACAATATTCTCTAATAACCTTCCAAATATTTCTTCTACTTAATGGGTCTAAACCAAGTGTTGGCTCATCAAGAAGCAGTAGCTTAGATTTTGTAGCCATAGCCATCGCAACTAATGTTCTCTGTCTTAATCCTCCAGAAAGTTGGTCTGCGTGAACATCCTTATATTCTAAGAGTTCAAGCAATGATAAGGCTTCTAACGTATTCTCTTTAGCCTGTTCTTTACTAAACCCTCTAATCCTTAAGGTATAGTACACGTGGTCCCAAGGTGTTAAGGGTGGTAATGTTGAACCCTCCTGAGGCATCACAGTAATATTTCTTCTCACAAGCTTGCTTTCTCTTACAACATCATATCCTAGAACATATGCTCTACCACTAGACGGCAGCAACTGTGTTCCAATAATCCTTAAAAATGTGGTTTTTCCGGCACCATTCCTTCCTAATATAGTAAAAACACCTTGCCCACTAAATTTAAAACTAACATTGTCTAAAGCTTTGGTTCCACCTTTATAGACCTTTGAAAGGTTCTCTGCTCTTAGAATTTCCTGACTCATATCTACAACCCTTTTTTACCCATAAACCCTAAAAGGTGTAATTGGTTCCTAACAGACTCATTATTAAACTTTATTATGATTTTGCTTGGTTATAAAATTAGTTTATCTAATAATTTTTATTATTATGTTTTGATTCCAATTTCTTAAAAAGGAAACTAAAATTGAAAAGTTAACAAGAATTTTCAACCAAGCACATGACTGTAAAGGTTTAATAACCTAAATTGCATAGTTAAAATCATGAGTGGGAAAAAAGTTAAAGAAGTTAATGAAATGAGTAGCGAGGAAATTCTTCAGGAATTGCGTAACTTTGATACAGCAACAATATGCAATGTTGTTGCCACATATCCTGGAAGTGACATATGCCTGAAACTCTATGACGCATGGTATGGAGAATACTATACTGACCAAACGTTGAGATGTATGTATCCTGAACTTGGTCCAATCTGCGGTTACGCGGCAACAGCATGGTATTCTGAAGAGTCAGCGGACTACACCAAGTTAGACAAATTTATTCTATTAGACCACCTTTATGAAACAAAGAAGCCTATAATATTGGTGGCAGAGCAGACGTATCCACCTGAACTCAGAAACCTTTCAGGCCTCTTTGGCGGAAACATGACTGCACAATTTAAGGCCATGGGTGTTATAGGCGTGGTAACAGATGGGCCGATGAGAGACTACGAGGAAATCAAGGAAATGAAGGTTCAATATCTAGCTACAGGCTTAACTTCAGGCCATGGCCCACTAATGTTAAGGGGTGCAAATATTCCAGTTAAAGTAGCAGGCATGTCGGTAGCGCCAGGCGATATAGTGCACATGGATGTATGTGGTGCTGCAAAATTCCCTGAAAGGTTCTTGCCTAAAGTTCT
>JACIWG010000181.1 GCA_014361085.1 Nitrososphaeria archaeon | reverse complement strand
GTGTAAATGAGTCAAAGTATAGATTTTATTTTGGAAAAAATGTTTCAGGGGTTGCAGTATCACTTTATATTATTTGTTCCGGTAATGACATTAACGGTGACTGTATAAGGTTTACTTTTGTAGGAGAAAATGTTACTGTATTAGATGCAAGTGGAACACATAAGGTTGAGTCCATTGTAGGCATAGCACGTGTCGGCTTCGACAACGATAACAAGATTTCCGTAGGTAAAGGAAGAAATCTCATATACTATGTTCTACCACAAAAGAGTTTCATTTCATACATTAACATAACATTGCATTCAAGAAACGGTTTTCCAAAACTTAACCTCACCCTATCATTTGTAAAAGAATGGGATCCAATGGTACATTATGTTCCAATTGTGATATGGAGTCAAGGCTGGACTGCCGCAGACATGTCGGGTAATACAAGAGGGCGTGCTGCAGTCCTTTCTTCAGGATTTAATGTTCCAATAGGTTGCCCAATAGAGTCAGGAATCTTCTACGTTTTCGGCAAAGGGTTTAAACCACCCCAGGTTTCCGGTAAACCTGACGTCTACGTAGACTACAATTATCTTGGCGGATTTAATGCTGCTCCAGAAAGTTTTGCTGGAAAAGGAAACTATAGGTGTAAGATTGATGTGGGTGTAGGTGCTGGCTCAACATTAAACGAAGCATACTATTCTGGACTAAATCACACCCTTTATCTAAACCAAAAATATACTTCTGAAACAGTTATCCCACTGATTGCACAGGATTCTGCAAAGGGTACAATTGACATATTTTTGGAGGTTGGTAAAGAAGTTTTTAAATCAGGCTACGCGAATAAGATTTTATCAGTTCTAGGATACATTTCCTTCGCATACGATATAATACAATTGTTTTTAAGCCTAGGATTCGACGAGGTTGTGACAGACGCGAAAATTTTGGTATGGCATAATGTTAATGTGGACCCGGGAAAGGATTTCTATGCATACTATAGCCTAATCTGTCAGACAAAGTCCCTTGGATTAACTGGTACCATAGGAAACTTTTACGGTGAATCACCCTGGGGTCGCCCTCTTCTCGAAGGCCTATTTGGTGCAAGAATCTTTGAACTTCCTGCTGGAGGACTGTTTGTTGGAGGAATACTATTACACTATTATCTTCCCACAGTAGAAAGTGTGGCCCCATTGGGTGAAGACATGCCTGTTGACACAAAAATTACGATAAAGTTTACTAAGCCAATTGACAGGAACTCGATTGTTAAAAGAGCTGACACTATAGTTGCAACCGCAAACTCTAAGCCAATCAACTTCTTCGACTTCTTCCATTTCAGAGATTCTGGAAGTGATCCCACAGTACTGGTTATGAGCCCAAACTATCACCTAGACTATGGCACAAAATATGTCATAAATTTCACGTCAAACATCCTTGACGTATACGGTTTCGGGCTTGAACCCTACACAATATCTTTTTCAACAAAACCATATCCTTCGCCGCCAAAAAACATTTACTATAACGTTTCAGTAGCCATATCAACCGGATTGTACGAGTTCGGGGGAAGATTGCGTGGTGAAATCTATAAGGCTGCGGTAGCAAATGAGCATGTAGAATTTAGTTCCAGCAATGTTATTGCAGACGCGCTTTTTAGAACAAATGACCCACTATTCGACTACTGGAATGAGGGTACTGGCCTAATATTTAAGGTTGGAGAAAAATTTTACCTTAAACTGTACCAGGCCAAGGATGGAGGTGTTCCTCCAAGAAGTAATGTTATATTCGAGCTTGTAGGAAAGCTTGAAATAAAAACGGACGTTTGGGCTGAAGCAAAGGTTATTGATGTAAGGGTTGGGAATGCAGCTTTAGCGAAGGCATTATCTGACCAAGCTGGAGTAAGGGCAGGCGAAACCTTCACACTAGAGCCCATAGCATTAAAAGAATATTCTTCAGTATGCGAGAAGATAGGCTCAATAAAATTCCTTAACACTGAAATAGGTTGCTTGAACAATAAAACTTTACCCCTCTATGCTATGATAAGAGATAATGTTATCGGAATCATACCAGATAAGCCTACAGCAGCCTTCACATTAGTCGTCGGCCCAACAAAGGTGCCCATAGACCTAATAGTATACAATATCAGTCCAGAATTCGTTGGAGCATGGAGGCTCACACCCCAAACTAAAGAATCAAGACAGTACACGTACAATTAATGTCATCAACTATAAAGGAACCGGCCTAAAAATCTTCATATTCAGCAACTCGACCATAACAGATTTCTCATACAATGAAACAGGAGCTGTCCTATCATTTAACGTAGAGGGAAGAAATAAAACATACGGTTACGTAAACATGATACTGCCAAAAGACTTTGGTGAAATAAAACCAAAAATATTTTTCGACGGAAAAGAAACAGAGTACACAGTAAACAAGACAGATATAGGCTACAGAATATTCTTCACATACAAGCACTCCAAACATAACATAAAAGTATACCTTTTCAGCCAACAACCTACCGAAGAAAAAGAAAACATCACAAACTATCCTCTAACACTCGCCATAGCATCAATAGCAACAGTAACCCTTGCAACCCTCATATACTACTTTTCTAGAAAAAGAGCCACAAAACAAAAAATTAAATAAAAAAGAAAACAGACAAAGACAATCACATGAGACTCTGGTCAATACACCCAAAATACCTAGACCAAAAAGGACTAACAGCACTATGGAGAGAAGCCCTACTAGCACAAAAAGTACTCGAAAACAAAACAAAAGCCTACAAAAACCACCCACAACTACAAAGATTCAAAAACACACAAAACCCAACCCTATACATAGGAACATACCTATACCACATACACCAAGAAGCAAAAACAAGAAACTACAACTTCAACATAAAAAAGATAAAAGAATACAACACAAACATAGAAAAAATCCCAATAAAAGAAGGACAAATAAAATACGAATACAAACACCTACAGAAAAAACTAAAA
>JACIWG010000180.1:1106-2980 GCA_014361085.1 Nitrososphaeria archaeon | reverse complement strand
TTTTTGGATAATAATATTTTTCTAAAATAGCCTACACCAAAAATACGTTTAAGTTCATCAGAACCATTGTATAGTGTACATAAAATTTCATTATCGTCTACAAGATATCCGAATCCACCTGCATACTGGAAATTTTCTGGATTATAATCGTTTAAAATTTTCGGCCCACCTTCATCCTGTCTAACCTGCACATATCCAAAGTTTGATGCAATAGCTACAAGCCTATCATTACCAACTTGATGAAAGTGTTCTATAGGGTTTCTTAATTTAGGATTCGTGAACGTCTTCGCCTTCTCATCCACAAGCTGATTGCATTTGTACTCGTAGGCAGGTAAACCGTGTTCGTCAAAAATCCAGTCTCCAAAATATCCTGAACCATATTCTTTAACATTCATCAGCGATTTTCCCCATTTTTCGATATTAAAACATTTATGGACTAAATTTAATAAAACATTAACAGTGAATACAATTATTATGATTAAAAGTTAAGATAATAGTTGTACATTTCCTATCCTAACATTCTTCAAATATTTTTTAGCTATTTCGTAACATTCAATGGCATGCTTGCTTCTAGTTGTTGGAAGGTCATATAACATATACTGTGGATAGAAGGCTAATAGGGTGTATGGAATATTTGGATCCAATTCTGCAAGAAATTTTGAAATTTGTTCAACTTCAAGTGCATCAACATATCCTGGCACCAATAGTGTGCTTGCAGTCAATAGTGGTACCTCGGGACGGAGATGATAGTACTTTTGGAAAATTTGTTTAAAGTTTTCTAGTGTCGGTACATTTGAAACTCCACATAAAATATTGTGTAGTATTGGGTTCCAAGCTTTTATATCGAATTTGATTATTCCACCACTTTTTAGGGAAAGTTCAGCAGCCTTTTTAGCAAGCCCGCTATTCATGCACCCATTAGTTTCCCAACATATTCTAAGAATCTTTCCTCTTTCAATTGATTTTTCAAGAGCTATTTCACTAGTTCTTATTGCATGCAACATTTGAGGTGAAGGGTCTCCTCCAAAATAGCATATACATGAAACCTTTTCATCAACCTTTGAGGAAAGTTCTTCTGCACTTACTATAGGCTGTCTTTTTGATGCAAGCCTTCTATAATGCCAATTTTGACAGTATAAGCAATCAAATGAGCATGCACCATAGAAGACAGCCAAATTTTTATGCCCAATTTCTGCCTTTGGCATGTTAGCATATTTTGGAAAACCTGATCCAGCACATCCTGGACAGAACCATTCCGCTACACAATTTGTTGGTAGAGGATCATAGTACCATTCTAGTACACCTTTTGATGCTGTTCCACCATATCTTATTAATTGGCCACCAACATTTTCAACTAGCCCACAGTATCCAGTTTTTCCTTCTACAATTCTACAGTTATTTGCACATATGGTGCACAGTATACCATCCTTATCATTTGGCACAGCAGTTGGAAGACCAAACAGTAGACGACTCTTTACATGAACATTTTGTGAAAATTGTAGAGACTGTTCAGGCTTATTTCGAATACAGTCAAGACATAATCCTATCTCCTTCGAAATTGTCTCTGAAACTCTATTACATATCCTACACTTGCCCAAACAATACCATTGTACTTTAACAAACATATTTTATATTTTTTCCTCTCAGCTTATGGTAGAAAAGGATACTTTGCTTAGATCAAATTTTACCTACAAAGCGTCTCATTTTTATCACAAAAATTGTTGTGCCAACAATTCCTAGAAAGCCCATTAAAGTAAGAGCATATAAAAATGAGTAATGGTCAATAACGTATCCTATTACGGCAGTCCATAAAGAGACAATTGAAAAAAGCAGAGTGAAATAAATGCCTACAACCAAATCTCTTGAGACCCCAA
>JACIWG010000180.1:0-1096 GCA_014361085.1 Nitrososphaeria archaeon | reverse complement strand
GGTCAAATTTACAAGGGAAGACTGTATTAATGAAGTGAATGAGAAGCAGAAAAAGCCTACGAAGAATAGGTGTACAGCAAGTATTATAGTTGCAGAAGAATGCATTGATAGCAAGATAACACTCAAGACAGCAAATATTGTGGAATAGATTATGGTCTTAATATAACCCTTTTTTGCACCAATCCTACCCAATAATATAGGGCCTAAAACACCTCCAACAAGCTCAATGGTATAGAATATACTTCTATTAAATTCATCTAAATTTATCCATTTAGCCAAATATATTGGAGTGTAGGTTGTTATCATTACAATGTCTATTGCCGCGGCAATAAACACTTGGGCAAGTAGAATAGATAAAACACCTTCTGTTCTCAGAATTTTAATAACATCCATCTTTAATGAAGATTCTGTAGTGTTAATAGAAATTTTTTTATCACCATTCAAAAATGTGATTAAAATAATGCCTACAATCAAGGAAGGCAATGAAAACACTATAAGTGAAACTCTCCAAGTAAATAATATAGCTAATAAAGTGATAAATATTGGGCCAATAATATTTCCTATATAAGCTAGGCCATAGTACATGCCCAGAGCCCAACCAATTTTCTTTTGTTCAAACTTTGTTGACAATATTGCTGTACCCATAGGATGGGTCGGTGTAGTCCCAATATTTGACACTATCCTTGCAATAAGAAAATCAATAATATTCCTTGATACACCTGTAACAAATGTTCCTATTGATAATAGAATGTTACCAACACCGAGAATCACATGTCTAGCAAATTTTCTACTAAGCACACTTGGAGCAAGTTGAAGCAATCCACCAATTATAGATGAGATAGCGATAGCAAGGCCAAATTCGGTGTAGCTTAAATTCAATTCACTAACTATTGTTGGATACAAAACAGACATTCCTACAAAGATATGCTGCATCATATGAGAAAGTGTTGTTATAGTAAGAACCCTGTTTGCTGAAACCATTTTTTGCCTTGAAGTTGAGCTCAAGCCATGTCATCAAGACCTTCCTATTCCAACAAAATAAATTTTTTATTTCCTAAAACTTATGCCCACATAAATGTAAAATTTTAAAATACAA
>JACIWG010000179.1 GCA_014361085.1 Nitrososphaeria archaeon | reverse complement strand
GTAAGAAACGTTTTGATGAAAGCACATCTTTTTCCAAAATATGATACGCCAATAGATGTTGGAAAAAAGGTTATTGTCATAGGAGGGGGAAATACGGCTGTAGATTCTGCAAGGGTAGCAGTTAGACTTGGGGTTGAGGAAGTAAAGATTGCCTACCGAAGAAGTGAGGAAGATATGCCTGCTAGAAAGGAGGAGGTTTTACGTGCAAAGGAAGAGGGTGTGAAAATTGTTCCGCTTGTTAATCCTGTAAAATTTGTTGGAGACGAAAATAATCATGTGATAAAAGTAGAGTTTGTAAGGAATCAGCTTACCTACATTGACCAAAGTGGTAGGCCACTTCCTGTTCCAGTAGAGGGGTCTAACTTTCTAGTTGATGGAGATTTAGTCATTCTAGCTATAGGACAAAAAGCTAATAGGATATTAACTCAAACAGTTCCAGAGCTTAAATTGGATAGAGATGGATATATTCTAGTAGATTATGAGGCGAAGACAAGCTTAGAAAATGTTTGGGCTGGAGGAGATATTATAAGAGGTTCTGCAACCGTGATCCAAGCCATAGGAGATGGGAAAAGGGCTGCTGCAAGTATAGATAAACATTTAATTGGCAAGCAAATATGAAAGTAAGTGTATGACTACAGAAAGTGTATCGGGAGAAGAAAATATTGCAGGGATTGTTAAAATCGCCTCCAAAATATTGAGCATTGGATATGTATGTAACAGGTGCTTGGGAAGAGCTTTTGCAAAACTATTACATGGTATAACAAATGAGGAAAGGGGTAAAATTATACGCGATTTTATTGCATTATCACTTGACTTTGGAGTGAACATTAATGTTAAAATGGAAAATTTTCAAGAATACAATTTTCGGAAAATAGAAAATGTTGAACAAGGTAAAAGAGTGTGCCAATTTTGTGAAGACATTTTCACATACATTGTGCCAAAGCTTGGGGAGGAAGCTTTTAGGAAGGCTAAAGCCTACGAGTTTGAAAACTTTTTGGTTGGAACAGTCCTAAATAAAAAACTATATGAAAATGATGAAATGCTTCTTAAAATTTCTCCCGAATACAGTGAATCCATTAAAGATGAAATAAACAGGGAAATCGGTAAAAGCTTATGTGAGAAGCTTGACAAAATTGTAGAACACAAGGACCCCCAACTTCTTATACTTGTTAACCTTAAAAAATTAAGAATCGAATTAAAGTCTAAGAGCCTTTACATATATGGGGGATATAGGAAGCTTGTAAGAGGTATACCTCAAACGACATGGTACTGTAGAAGGTGCAGGGGGAAGGGCTGCAAATTTTGTAATTGGAAGGGTAAAATGTATAGGAGTTCGATACAGCAGGTTATAGAAAAGCCGTTGATTAAAATGACTGGAGGAAAAAGGTCAAGGTTCCATGGATCGGGAAGAGAAGATGTTGACGTTAGATGTCTAGACTATAGACCATTCATTATAGAAATAATAGACCCGAAAAAAAGGAACATAGACCTCGAGAAGGTGAAAAATGAGATAAATAGGTCAAAATATGTTCAAGTAGATGATTTAAAACTGGCTACAAAAGATGAGGTAATAAAAGTGAAGGAGGCTAAAAACGATAAAGTGTACAGGGCAATAGTGACATTCAGTAAAATATTAAATAATATGGAACTGGAAAAGTTGTCAACCTTAAAAAATGTTAAAGTTTCACAGAAGACGCCTACAAGGGTCCTGCATAGGAGAACGGACCTTGTGAGAGAAAGGGTTGTTAAAAATGTTGAATATAGGCTTTTAGGTAAAAAAAGATTAGAATTAATTATTGAATGTGATGCAGGAACATATGTTAAAGAGTTTATTCACGGAGACAGTGGAAGGACAAAGCCTTCTATAGCAGAAATTTTACAGAATCCTGTTAGGAAAATAGTTTTGGATGTTATTGGGATAAGAAAATAGGTTATCTACGATTTGATTAACAATTTTAAGCATATTCAAAAAATATTATCGAGTGGATTAAAAAAGGGGATAGATAAGTAATTTAGCGAATGTTTTTAGCTTCCTCTTTAATGGCCTTTGAAAGACGTTCTACACCAGCTAATATTTGCTCTTCAGTTGGAAAAGAAAAGTTTAACCGCATTGTATTCCATCCTGTACCGTCTACAAAAAATGAGGCTCCAGGAACATATGCTACACCATACCTTTCTATTACATCAACCAACATTTTCTTAGTGTTAATCTTTTCATTTAACCATCCAAAAATGAACATGCCGCCAACCGGATTACTCCATTTAGAAGCTCGCATTTTCTTTTGTACTTTTGTACGATTAATGGAATCCTTTTATCTATAAGGTTCGACTGTAAAGCATGCAATACGATATACTGATTGATTGAGGAGGAGCAGAGGTCTATAAATTGTTTTGCTAGCTCATAAAAGTTTACTATACTTTTATCTGCAACAATCCATCCAATTCTGACACCTGGAGCATAAATTTTGCTAAAAGTCGAAACATAGATAACCCTACCTTCTTCATCTAGACTTTTCAATCTCTTTAACTCAGATTGTTTAAAGATCAGCCTACTATATGGATCATCTTCTATTATGATAAAATCATATTTTGATGCGATTTCAAGCAAATGTCTTCTTCTTTCCATTGACATGGAAAGGCCGGCTGGATTCTGGCATGTTGGAATAGTGTACAAAAATTTTGGCTTCAAACCTCTTTCCCTCAACTCCTTTAAAGATTTTTCAAGACACTCCAGCTTCATACCATCATCATCCATTGGGATACCCAAGTAGTTTGGACGCATAAGATTAAATGCTTGAATGGCTGCAATGTAAGTTGGAAGTTCTGTAATAATATAGTCTCTTTGGTTTATCAATATTCTTGCACTAATATCTAGAGCCTGCTGGCTTCCAGTAACAACAATTATTTCATCTTCCGAAGCCTTTATGTCAAGCCTGTCTCTACAATATTTTACCAGTTCAGCCTTTAACTCTGGAACACCGCTT
>JACIWG010000178.1 GCA_014361085.1 Nitrososphaeria archaeon | reverse complement strand
CCTTTATTTTAAAATATTCTTTCAGATGTTTTCCAAAAAATTCGATCTTCTTATGTGTTGTTGACCCAGAGGTTGGTTCAAAAAGAGGTTCTATAGCTATAAGGACAAAAAATTACTTTTTTGTTGGACCAGATAATGGTCTAATTTATCCTGCTGCATCTGACGATGGAATTGTATGTGCTGTTTTGCTGGAAAATAGGAAATATTTTCTTGAAAAAATTTCTTCAACATTTCATGGTAGAGATGTTTTTGCGCCAATTGCAGCCTACATTTCAAAGGGTGTTCCAATTGAAGATTTTGGGCCTAAAGTCTCGTCTATAAAAAAGCTTTCTATTGAAGAGCCCCAATTGGATAGGGAAGGATGTCTTGTTCTTAAGGTAATGTATGTTGACGACTTTGGAAATGTTATAACAAACTTAAATGAAGAATACTTTACTAGTCTCTTGGCAAGAGAACATTCTATTGAACCTTCAACAATATCATTGGAAGTAGGTGGAAGCATCTATAGGGTTAAGTTGGTTAAATACTATTGTGAGGTTGGAGAGGGTTCCCTGCTAGCTCTTTTTGACAGCTTTGGCCTTCTAGAAATTTCCATAAACAAAGGTGATGCTTCAAAGTATTTTTCTCTTAAAGAAGGTGACACTATTAGGATAAGTTTTCAGGAATAGAAAGCTTAATATCCAAATCCCGTGTTCCCTATTTGTAGATATCGCTTGAGCCAAAGTATTCAAGATGTCACATGCCTACTCCTAGCAAATGAATTCACGTATCTGCCATTACCTAACAGATTCTATTTTTCAAGTACTGAATCATCTGTCCTAGAATATATGCTTGATTCAATATGGACTGTGTTTGATAAAATATTTGTTGTAACATCTAATGAGCCTCCTCTTGAGCTTGTTGAAAGAATCAATAATGTTGGAGCACGAGTAATAATTGTAAAATCCACATCCGTGCCTGAAATGCTAAAATCTTCTCTTGAAAGTGTAACAGCTCCAATAATTTTGGTTGTAAGCGGAGACAGGCCTCTCATAAAACCAAACATACTCTTCACTTTAGGCTATGGTATAAAAAATTTTGACTGTATAATACCAAGGTGGGCTAACGGCCAATTTGATATCCTACTTGCAGCCTACAGGACTGATGTTCTAAAAAATTTTTTATCAACTGAAGAAGGCTGTCTAAAATTTGATCAGATACCCAGCATACTACAAAATGTATCTTTTATTCCTGTGGAAGTGGACCTTAAGACTCTTGACCCAGAACTTCACTCCTTTATCAGGGTAAAAAGTTTAGAAGACCGTGAGAGGGTTGTGAAAATAATTAAAGATTAGTTTATAAAATTATTACCTTATCACATTTTCTTGATAGAATTTGAACCAACTTCTTTTCTCTTGCACTTAAACCTGAACCCTTATCCTCAGATAAGGCACTTCCATAGTATGCATTTGCTATAAAAGTTTTGGAAGCATCCATTATCTCAAAAACTTTTTCAATTTCTCCTGCATGAAAATATATTGTTATATCATTTACAATAAGAATTTCTGTAGGATTTTCTAGAAATAGTTTAAGATATTCTTCAACAATTTCTTTGTTCGATTTAGCTATATCAAGTATTTCTTTAGCATCTTTCCCCTCAAGCCTTGGCCCCCTTATCTTTTCACTGAAAAAATATCTAACCTTCTCAATCACTTTAGTATATGTTGATAGTCTTGACCCAATGTTTCCTACAGAAGGCGCCATATCTATCACCGTTATAATGTCTCCAAATCCTCTTGAAACAAGTTCATCCAATATTCTTGCAGTTAACCTAGTTTTCCCACTTCCAACATCCCCAATAATAAGAATCTTCTTATTCAGTATCTTGTCAACATCTATATTTGGGTGCACCATTCTATCATTTTTCTCCAAAAACTAGTCTTAAAACTCCCATCCTGTTTAAGGCTAAAACTATGACTGCTCCAAGGACACATCCGCTTATTGAGCTGATTAGCCATCCATAATATAGTGCTAGGATGCTTGTGAAGACAACCTGCATACTTTTTCCAGTAAAAGGATCCAGTATAAACCAAGAAATTGTTCCTCCAACAAGCACTGTTCCAACCGGCTCCATGAGAGCTGAAATAATTATTGCCTTCTCTTGGCTTAAAAACTTTTTAAGTATAATGTATGCTAATCCGACAACAATTCCCCCAGGTATACCGCCTGGGTAAGCGAAAAATGATCCTGTACCCAACATAATCCTTATTGTTCCAACAATTAAAGCTATGAAGGCCGCCCAATGTGGTCCCAAAGTTATTCCAGAAAGTACGTTTATAAAATGTTGTCCCGGGAATGCTTTTGTTAAACCCCATGGAAAGTAGAGTGGTGAAATCACTATAGCCAGTGCAGAATATACTGAGGCGAAAGCAAGCTTTCTTCTACCTTTCACCTTCAATCACCTTAGAATACTCTTTTGCTATTAGAACAACCTTTTCTGATACTTCAATAGAGTCTCTGCCTAAGACTCTTATCATAGGCTCCTTACCCACGTCTCCAGTATCATATATTATGTCAGGAACTTTTCCTGCATTCAATATTGCCTCCCTAACTCCCCATGGAAGGCTTGCCCCCTCAACCTTTTTAACATCCTCAGGCTCCCTTTCTCTCTCAAAGTAGGAAATTTGTAATCCAAGTTTCCTACATACTTCAACAATCTTTGGCGAGTACTTTATGTTCATGCAGGCCCTATACTGTGGATCATGTTCCATAACAGTGAGAACAATTCTTGCAACATGAGATGATGCGCCAAACTCTGGTCTTCCAACAGCCTTCACCCTATCCTTCAACTTTACAATTCTACCTGTGACACCTGCAACGTCCAAAACGTTTCTAGCATAATAGTATGGTAAACTTTCAACAATATTACTCTGCACTTCAGGGATAATATTAGAAACCTCACCATTTTTTTCAAGAATTTCAATTGCTTTAGAAAGTCTCTCTATT
>JACIWG010000018.1 GCA_014361085.1 Nitrososphaeria archaeon | reverse complement strand
TTGATGTAGTTCACGCCAGGCCTCAAATACTCGTGGGCTCACCTCTTTATCTATGTTCTCAACCCAATAGATTGTGGGTGTCTTTTGATACAGCATTTTTCTTAAAGTGTCATCTTCGCCTGATATCATCCTTTTTCTATCATAAAGTCTTAGGGTTAGTAGGCATAGTCCACAAAAGTGTAGTTCACTACTGTCTGTATAGGACATTATACATGATATCATGTCCTCACTGTCATGGTCATCCCAGTATGGTCCTTCAGACCCTCCACCCTCATATCTTGTTGTATATGGGATGTTTGAGTTTCGTACATAATATGTTGGTGCATGTCTTAGGAAGAGTGCGTGCCCAAATTCGTGTGCAAAGGTTAGTTCTATGTTATAGCCGGATACGATATAGAACATTTTGTTGTAAAAGCTAAGTCCTCCAACACCTGAACCATTATATGGAGGCTTACATATTAGTGCGCAGACACCAATATTGTATCCTCTTAATGGATTTCTCATACGATTATAATTTTGCACGCCTAACTTTTCTCTAAAAATTCTTCTAGCCATCTTCTCTAAGAATGTCCAAGTGTCCCTGTTGAGATTATTGGGGTCATCGTCTGGTGGTGTCAATAGTTTGGAACCTGGTATGTTTGGATGTTCTTGTGGGAAGGAGTAGTCGCCAAAGTCTTGTATATGCTCATTAACGTAAACAGGTTTTGAGTATTCCTTCCACTCGTTTTTATGCCATCCCCTGTAAACTTCCTCTCCTAAATATTTCATCCACTCTTCTCTTGTTATCGTGTATCTTTTTTCTGGTGGAGGTTCCTCGACTTCTATGAAGGCGTCTGCGAAAGTAGATTTTAAAATCCACCATTTCATGTCACTATAATTTATTCCCTCCTGTAATGCAACCATTTCTATCTTAATCCTTTTCCATATTGTTATTGTTGGTGTTTGGACATAAAGTAGGTGGTGGTCTGGATTACTCTTGTCCCTTATACTAACCTCTTTACCGCTTCTGTTGATAAGGCTTATTTTAAGCCTATAATTGTTTCCAGCTATTGGTGGAAAATGTAATAGTATTCTCTTATATCCTATTTTTATAACTTTGTTCGAGTTCTCTTCAAACTTGTCCTCTATACAATCTATCGGCACTATTATCGCATTAGGGTTTTCACTGTGAACCCTGAAAGGTCGTTTCCTCTCATCTAATACTATCTTTTGAACTTTATCTACATTATCCTGTGGGCTTCTGCATCTTTCACGAAACTTTATTGGAGCGAATGTGTTTGGACAGTTGTCTCCTCCACCTTCCTTGTACACTAAATCTTTCACAAATTTTGCTCCATTTCTGCCAGTCCCCTGAGGCCCCTTTATTATGTCTATGTTTTCTGGTGGATCGAGAAGCTCGATTATTGCTGAAACTTCTCCTCCAACATAATCTTCTGGTTCATCTGCTGCTAACTTTGAAACTTCAATCCTCACTGGAATATATATGTCTATCTTTCCCATTATATTCCATCTACTATAGAATTGGCATTTGTCACTTATATACGATCCATTATCTCCAACATTTTCTAAAATACATATTCTAAACTCGTTTGAAGATCCAGTAAGGTCAACTTCTTCTTCTATTGGACCATATATTGGTCTTCCAGAATAGTCTAGGAAATCTTGCTCCCTTTCGATTGTATAGTTTGTATTCTGTGCTGGTGGCTGAACCTTTAAAGCAACATTATATGATACTTCTCTTTCCAGTGTACCATGTAGTATGGTTATAGTGTCACCTACTGTGCCATGTGCTGTTACTTCGCTCATGACCCTTCCTCCTTTAACTTGTATCCTTTAACTTTGAGCTTGAACCTGCCCTTTGGCGCTCCCTTGAATTTCGCGTACCCTTGAGTAAACGTCCCCTTTTCCTTGCTACCGTCAGAAAATTCTATCTCAAACTCTACACCATTTAATGGTTCACCGTTTTCGTTTGTAACATAAATTTCTAGGGGATATAGGAATATCCATGTGTCCGACTGTACTTCTAGGTCTCCGACTCTTGCCTTAAAATAGTATTCCTCTAATTCTCCACTCTCCTCCACTGTCATATCCTTTTTTAGTGTGTCTCTTTTCTCTCTTGCCTGAGGTGTCCATATAGCTTCTCCTTTGCCGCTTCTGACAGCCCCATTTACTTGGTCAACTATTTTTTCTTCACCGCCTTTTTTCATCCAAATTTCGAACTGTACTAGTCTCCCGTCTTCGAACCCCTTCGTGTCCACACAAAGTTTTACTGGGCCTAAGGGGATCTTATTTCTTTGGCTCAAACTATCTTTGACTCCCTAATCTCTATCCTCTCTATTGCTGGAATAATTCTTGTAAGCTTTAACTCTGTTTCAGCTAAACATGATAGTATTGCCTGGTTTTCATCAACAATTTTCCCATAATATGGTCTGAATGTTGCACCAATTTCTTCAAAACTTTTTTCTGATTGGCAGATTGCTTTGACTACATTTTCCATTAGATTATCTAGCTGCCTCCTATCTTTTGATGCTATAATAACATGATATTTTGCCTCTATCTTTAGCCTATTAACTTCAACCTTCTTTACCTTCGTATTATATTTAACTATAACGTTTTTGACTCCTTTAGATGGCTGCACCCTAAAAACTATCGTCTTCTTATTATAGTCTACATTAAAATCATGTTCTTCTTCTAACCTTTTTCCTGGAGGATGTTCTACTGAAACAATATTTGAAGGTGTCTCCTTTAAAACGTAATCTTTTCTCTCACCGTCTCCATCAAATTCTTCTTTTACAAGTTCTCCCTCTTCCTCTACAATATTGGATTTGTCTATCTTAAACGCTACATTTTTTAATAATATTGACGGCTTTACCTCTATCTTAAACCCTGCAACAATATTTTCTCCAGCAACCTCTTTAACCTCTTTCCTTAATACTTCGAGAACCCTTTCCTCAAGCTCATAGAGCATTGGCTTTACCTCATAATGGAGTCATCTTTGACCTATAATGTATAACATTCCCTATCTTAAGTATACAGTTTGGCTCACTTTTTCTAAACGATATATTGAAAACTTCCTTTTCAGGGTGAGGGTTATTCAATCTATACCTGTACCAGACCCTCTCATTCGGCGACAACAGATACTCTAGGTACGGGTTTTCCGGATTCTTTGGCCTCAATCTTGAGCATTCGTTAACATATAGTCCACTGAGCACACTTGATGTACCGTCAAGGTACTCGAACACAATATCTAACGCCTTCTTGTCACCATCTTCTGCACCAGCCCAATATTCTAGCACCTCAAGGTATGCTGCCAACCCAAATCTGCAGACTTCTCCAACCTTCCCCTTTTCCATAGCCCATTGTCTTGTTATTGGGCCTACAACCGTTGCCATATAGCTTGCAGTCTCCCCTGGCACTGGAACATTTAATTCATAGCTTGTTCCAACTGGACTGGCTGGATTTAATATTGTGGAACTTTCTGTTAAGCTTTCAACATACTTTCTAAGTTCTACAACACTTTTCTCTATCTCCTCCAAATCCTTTAGTATGTCTTCTTGTATCCTGTTCCAGTCTTCAGCCTTTATAAGTTCTCCAGGCTTTTTTGTTATTGGCTTAAACTTTGGCAACTATTCCACCTCCTCCACTATTACCTTTACTCCAGCAGCCTTTATAGAATTCAATACCTCCTTCACATACTCCTTTGTATAATTGCTTCTATTTAAAGCCTCTCTTCTTATTTTTACGGCTATGGTTGCGGGCTGTAATCTTGTCCATTTGAATTTGACTTTAGCTTTCGGCGTACTTACTGCGAATATGCTTTCGTCGAAGTAGCTTGAGTCGAAGACTCCTATCTTTTCCCTTATAAGCTCAGAATATTTCCATGTTGAAGCCCTTCTATGCAAGAACAGTGTTTTAGACTCAAGCCTTCCACTTAATTCAACATTATTAAGATAACATTTATCTTTTTCTATAACTATTTTGTCCCCCTTCTCGAACACCCCTTTAATGTTTATGTAAGTGTCGAAGTCAAGATTTGATATTGAAGGATTTTCTATCCTATCTGATGCCTCGATTTCTATAGTGGGTATAACCTTTTCCTCTACACTCTCACTGCCTAGAGTCCAAGTGTCCCCTGACATCACGTTAACTTCATAAGCTGCTTCAGTCGGGGGGTTTTCTACTATCTGAACTTCCTCTCCAATCATGTTCTTTAGCATGGAAGATATGGAGTATAGTGTTCCCCCTCCTGTAAAATCTACTATTGCCCTAACAATTCTACTCCTAAACCTTTCATCATCTTCACCCTCTATCCTTTTTAGGTTAAATATTGAGCCCATTAGATCCAGGTCACCGTTTGAAGCTGTCTCTATCCAGTGGGAAAGCATCATATTATATACTGATTTCTTGGTATGATCGAGTTCTGTTCCTATTGCCTTAACAAGTTTAAAGATTATTGAAGACTTAACCCAATACTTGTAAAAGTCTGGTAGGCGAGAAAATATTTTGTCTGAACTAGACAATCTACTCAACCCTCCTGTACGAGATTCTAACATTTCTCGCCAGAACCTTTTCCTCGTCGCTTACCACAATATTTTCTTTCTCGCTTCTCACTACAGCTTCATCCCTCTGTGCTCCTATAACGATTTCAGCTATATCTTTCACTCCTTCTACAGCAAGTGCGAGTGCTGCAACCTTATAGAATAGTACATCTTCTCCAATCTTTAGGCTTGAAAGATAGCTTCTAACATTTTCTTCAACTTTTCTCGAGACCTCTGCCTCTGGAACCTTCTTTTCTAAAACCAATGTTATGTCCACGTCAACGTAAACTGGTTTAGGCCTTGAAAATTCAACCTTTATACCGGCAGCCCTTGTCTTCTCTATTGCCTCAACAATTTTCTCAGCATTCCCTCCGTCCACAATAACCTTTATTATCCCTGGAACATTATCTACAGCCTCTTTCACGAGCACCGAGCTTACTCCCTCAACAGACTTTATTGTTGTTTCAAGGGATGGCAGTGTTGCTTTTCCAGCTATTTCTAGTGCACGCTTTGCCCTATCCCTTAGTTCTCTATCACTTTCAGCATCAACTCCTCCTGTTATGTCAACCTTGTTTATCACATACTCTATTCCTACAAGAGGCTGCGGTAGTACTGTTATTGAACCTGCTAAAACGTTTCCCCTTGGCCCTGGAACCGTGCAGACTATTGGAACATCAGCTTCCCAACTTTCCTCCGAAGTAGGCTTGAGTATCGAATCCTCTACTGTAATATATGTTATGATCTCCTCTGGTTTAGGAGAATATGTTGAAACCCTTGTTCCCTTTGGAATAGAAATTTCACGGTATGCAGTATAGTCTACTGTGAAGGTTGTCCCCTGATCCGGCCTTCTTCCTGTAGGAAGCCATCTTATCCTGTTTCCTGAAATAATGTAATCGGCTTCACTTCTAAACTCAGTTGCAACCCCATTCGATATTCCCTTAACTTTCGAGACTTCCTTGACAAACCTGTTCTTTAAAACATATTCTACTGAACCATCATAGAATATTATTTCACCATTAACTTGAATTGTTTCAGGTTCAGACCTTCTACCGAATGTGACATAACCTGAAGCTGGTTGCGGAGGCTTTCTCCTTATTCCAAGTATGGCTACAACAAGATCTAGTGATTCTCCTGAAGCCGTGTCTATGAAGCCTGAATAGTAAGCCTGCTCTATCAAAAGGTTAAGGTACTCTATTTCTCTTCCAACAGCCTCTAGCAGTGTTCTAACAACACTTCCTGGGGAAGTGTCGGTTATCTCAACCCTTTCAGGCTTGTATGTTACAATAAATTTTGTTCCATCGTCAGGTCTAATTCCTCCATAAACCCACTCAATATAGTTTTCATAAAACTTGTAGTCTACATCTCTTACAAAAGTCCTCGTTACACCGTTAACTGTTCCCTCAACTGAGGTCACGTCTAAAACTTTTCCGGGTAAACTGTATCTTACAACATTTTTTGAGTAAACGAACTCTTCTGTCGCCTCACTCAACATTTTAAGCATTTCTCCAACAATCTGCTGGAAGGTTTTCTTTTCAATAGGCATCTAAACCACCTCCAATAACATTGAATAGAATACTGTCAAAGGCCTTCTTTTTCCAACAGGTATAACAATGATTTCAATATCTATCCTGTTCAAGTCTAAGCTGTTGGGTGTGACCGTGACGCTAACGATTTCCTTGATCCTAGGCTCTCTTGATAGTGCTTCAAGCACATATGTTCTTGCAAGGCTTCTTGTTTCCTCAGTGTTAGGTTGTCCTAGAAGGTCATATAATCTTGACCCATAGTCTGGGTGGCCTAGTTCCTCTAACTCGCCGACGTCCGTCATTAGCCTATGCACTATCGCCTGTGCAAGATTTTCTTCTTCATGTGCAAGCTGTATGTCTCCATCCTTTACTTGAAGGTCTGCACCTGCCTCGTCAAACTTTAGTTTTAGGTCAGATTTTAACGACATTATATCACCCTAGTTTATGTTCACTGTTGCACCCTTTATCGTCATTCTACCACTTGCTTCAATGTTCATGTCAGTTGAAGATGTTAGCTTGAAGTTAGCGTCTGTGTTTATCTTCAAATCAGCTCCAGCGTTAACTTCAAGCTCCTTATCGCTTTCAACCTTTATCTTTGAAGCTGAAAGTGAAAGTGTTCCTCCAGAGGAAATTTTTGTATTCCCTTTTGCTTTAACAACAACGTCTGCCTTAGATTCTATCACAACATCCCCGTCCTTGTGTACTATAACCTTTGTTTCTCCTGTCTTTACCATCACATCCTCGTCAGTGATCTTTATCATTGTCCCTTCTGGAAACTCTAAATATATCCTCCTTTTATTAGCATTTTTTGTATAAGGTGGTACAAAGACTATTTCTTCTAAATCGTTTACTGGAGGCCTGTCCTCGTCATTATAGAGTCTCCCTATTATAACTGGTAGATTTATGTCTCCGTTAACAAACGATACTAGGACAAGGTCTCCGACTCTTGGAGGACATGCTAGGCCTATAACTTGTGTCGCAATCTGGACATGTTGGAGCTCTATTTTCCCACCCTTAATCTTAACATTGCATTCGTAATTGTCTTTATCGTTTGGTGTACTGTGTGGGAAGACTGATGTTACGACACCCAATTCTATCGTATAAATTTTTTTAGCCTCGTTTTCAGCTATCTTTCTGATAAGCTCCACTATACTCAAACTATTTCACCTCCATCCCACCAACTAGTGTAGTGAACCCTTCACTAAAGCTTAGATAATGTTCTACTTCAACAACCTGAAGCTCTATAGGCTCTTGGGCGCCTAAAATATTTTCCACCTTTATCGTGTCGCCAACTTTAATCTTAGGCTCTCCCAAGATTTTCAAAAATGTCATAAAATCTCTTCTTCTCCTACTGTATATGTTTTCTGCTACTGTCGAAACAGTGTCCGTGTCCTTTATCGAATAGTCTTTTAAAATAAGCTCGTGAACTCCTTTTCCAGATGTTCCCGAATAATCTTTTTTTGAAAGCCAGTGAAATGTCTCTCTTCCCGCCCAGCTTGATGGGCTTTCTCCATAAACTGTTATACAACCGATTGGATTAAGCAATTTAACCAAACTTATTTCTATTATATTTTCTCCATATTTAAGTATATAAGGTTCCTTTCTCTCGTACTCTCTAAAGTTTAGTAGTCCTTCTGGCGTAGTATAGCATATATAGTTTGATTTTTCAGCTAACCTTGCCATATGCTCGTACGCGCAAATGTTTTCTCCTATGACATAGTATGGGAACATTATCCCATCCATTATCTTCTCATAATCTATGGTCTCTTCACCTTCTTCGACAAGCCTCTTATTTAATTTGTCCAAAATGTCTGAAACAATGTTCCCTGCTGTCTGGTTAAGGTACACCCTATTTAGTCTAAATACTGTAAGATGGAATGCACGGTTTAGTGCATAAAATCTTATCTGCCTGAAACCTTTCTCTATCAAGTCAACTGTTCCAGAAAATACTGTTTGAAGCTTGTCCTCGTATCCTGCTTTCACGATAACATTTTCTCCCCTCTGAACCTTCTCCGTTTCATCATCTCGTGTTAATGTTAATTCTACTGAATCAACTTTAGGGCATAGTCCACATTTTACCCTTATATCAAAAATTTTTGTTGTAGAAGGTGTAAACGTTTTCGAGCCGACTGTTATCTCAAAGTTCGGATAATACATTTTCACTTCCCCTTCTCTTTCCTAATCATATCATAAACCTCTTTAATCATGGACTCTGTCTCCTCCTTTGCAGTCTCCTCCTGGCTTGGAGCCTCCTTCTCCTCCTGCTTAACACTCTTATGCTCTTTCAAGACTAAAATGTACCAGTAGCTTGTAGGTGAAGAGCTTACTATCGCAGCCCTAAAGCTTTCTATCACTACCTCCGAAACCTCTGTAATAGACGGTATGTCTGAAACAAACTGTACTGGTTTACCGAGTCTGAACTTGGAACTCAGGTCTTTGAACGTGTTCTTCGAATTTGGTCCAGTTAATAGTCCCTCCACTACAATGGTTACAGGATATCTTCCAAAGTCCTGGAATACACTTCCATCATATCCTGGTACCTTTATCTCGTAAACCTGTCTCCTGTTAGATAATGTAACATTAATTATGCTCCTTGTCTCTAATATAACTCCATCCTTGTCTTCACGTTTTACGAGTTCTAGGTCATCCAATTTTATATTCAACATATTTCACCTTCAAAATATTGGGCCATAATATCTCCTAAACTGTTCTCTCAATATCTGTGTAATCTTTCTTTCAAGCTCCCACATGTCTACTTCCGCCCCCTCTGGAACTGTTATATTGAAAATGTTCTGTATCTCACGCTCCATTAGTGTCCTGCTTGGATATGCTGGCTGTATTGTGTAAGGCTGTCTTAGGGCTGAAGGTAATGTCTCCCGTCTTGCTTCCTCTTCAGCCATTCTGAATATTCTTGAAGTTTCCAGAAACTGGGATGCTGCTGTCACCATTGGAGAAAGCTCTGAAGGTCTTACAACTTTAACCTCATACAATAGTCTATCGTACAATTGTATAAGGTTTTGGAGAAAATGTTTGGACATTATCGATAGTGGATAGTATGCTTCTAGGCCAACATATTTTACAGCCTCTGTCTCTTGAACCAATGCTGGTAACGTTTCTAGGATATTCAAGACTTTTGTGAAAACAGCTTTTCCAGCAAACTCTTCTATCTTTAAACCCGCATGTTCTGGTGGATACACTCTACCCATCTGCTTGTACGCTTCCACTAACATGCTTGAGCCAATATAAGGTAATGTTAGCATGTAAGCTACTTCTGGCGCTCTGTAAATATAGAATGGATACTCTTTAACCAAAGCTCTAATGTAGTGGGTTAATGGTGTTGACGTGAAAACTGATCTTATTGTTTCTAGACCCATTTCCTCTCTTATGCTTGGATATGCTTGCTGTAGACTATACGACAATGTTTTAGAAAATATTTCCTGGAATCTTGGTGCCTGACCTGTCCAAAGGAAATATGAGATAATGTATGGGATACCAAATATACTCTTGTATTCGCTCATGGGATAACCTACTATCTCCTCTACCGCTGGAACCCTTTCTTCTAACACACCATATTCTGTTAAAGTCTTCTGGGCCAGTGTCTGAATAAACGTGAAGTCCACACCCTCTAACCTTTCTACAGCCTCACTTAACGGGCTGAACATATAGTATCTTGTGAACAATTCTTCTGGCATCATAAATTTTGTTGGAATAAAATATCCTTTTCCAGGCAATTGGCTGCCCAATTGGGTTAGAATGTTCATTAAATTGCCTATATACTTAAATGGTTCACTCCATTCCTGCCTAATCTCAAGCATCTTCTCCCTAGTTGTTTCAATAGGTTTTTCTACAGCCTTTGCCTGGGGCACTGCCATCATTTCCTTTGCAGGTTTTACTTCACCCTCAACCCTCGTCCTAGGCACCACTCTTTCCCTATACTCTATTCCCTCTCCCATAGCATGTTCTGGTACAGGATACTCTATTCCAGTGGTCTCTCTTGAAACCCCCTTTCCTATAACATATTTGCCTAAACTTTTCTCCAACTGCATAATATTTGATACGCTTTCTCCCATAATCTTGTATGATTCACTTAAACCTTCTGGTACTTCAACCGTTTTCACTATATTCTGTGTTGCTGTCGCCTGCCTACTTGCTATAATCCTTCTTAGCAGGTTTATTGTATAAGATATTCTTGGAATAACTTCTGTTCTCTGTAATGGTTCAAAAACCTCTTCTCTAACCCTTTCTATTGGAGCTGAAACACCTATTGCTGGTGCAAATGTTCTTGGAACATAATATCTTGAAACATAACTATTAATGTTAGCGAAAACTTTCATAAGATCTTTAAAAAATTTGGTGTAGGATAAGATAATTTTTGCTAAAGGCTCATATAAAACATCTCTTATCCTATTAAGTATTCCACCAAACTGACTCAAACACTATTCCTCCTCCTCAACCTTTATCCTTGTCACCCCTTGTGCGGCAAGCCTCGACTGAGCCAACTGTTCAGCACGATATGCTAGGGCTGAAATCAAAAAAAGAATTTGGTCCCGAGTTAGATCTCGGGGACTTTCCGCAAGCTTATAGCCGCAGTCCAGGCAGAGAGTGGCCAACTCTATTCCGTCAGGGCTTTTCACAAAGTTTTCAACGTCTAACTTTTTTTTTAGCCTCCTCCTCGCTTCTTACAACACCACTTATCTCGAAAACCTTCATTCCAATATATTCTGGCACACCAAACTTCATTGACTCAAGATCCTGTAGGGTAAGTTTTGGTTCAACGAGCCCTTCTAAGGCTGCTCTCCTTAATATCTCAAAATTTTTTGAAATATCTATTTTGCTAAAGTCTGGTGTCCCATCCTCTTTTACTGGAACACTTCCTATTGACGAAAAAATTTTTGAGAGTTCTCCATCTGTTAGAGGCCTTATTGTTACTTCAGCATCATATTCCTTGATGTATAGCGTTTCTCTCCTTCCTGCTCCTTCTAAGATAATGTCTTTGGTGAGTTTCCTTGTCATCCTATTGCTCCCTGACTCTTGTTGCTGTAAATGTGTACAGGCTTATTCCTACACCGTTCGCGTCTAAGGTAAAGGTTTTGTCCTCAAGATAGCAGTCGTCGAATGAAATAGTCTTCACAGTTGTTCCCCTCATCTTTAACTCTATCACAAGCTGGAATGATTTGACTTCTGGAAGAGGTGAAAGCAATATGTTATCGAACTTCGGATATGTTGAACGTACTCTTATAACACCATGCACATAAAGTGGTCCATAGTCTACTCCAATTCTCTCGTCTCCACCAATATTGTACACGTTCTGCCTGTTTCTTATAATCTTCCATTCTATAGACTGTAGTCCTGGAATGACTTCCCCATCAACCTTAACACTACTTACATTTGCTGAAACAACGGTAGGTTCTGGCATCTACTTCTACACCTCCACAGTTATTGTTGCGTACACGTAATCGATTGCTCTCACAGGCCTCACCGCAATATCTACTCTAACAATACCCTGTGCGAAGTCCATTTCAGAAGAGTACACGTCCACCATGAACGGAGGCTTTTTGCCGTCAACGCTTGGAACAATAGCTCCCTCCCTCTCCATTGAAAGGAAGAACTCTGTTATCTTCTCCCTTAAAGCAAGTCTTCCACCTGGACTATTCAAGGTTCCAATAAAGTTTTCTGCAACATTCTTTACACCACGGACAGCACGGTCAGCTATTCTTGTCACACTAATCTGCTCCTTGCTCGTTGAAATACCCTTTTCAACAATAATACCTCTACCTCTTCTCATTTCCACAGCAAGTATACCGTTTTTGACAAGCTCCGTTAACTCGCTTGGAGAATATCTTCTCTCAAGAGTGTCTATTCCTGTTAGAGGTTTAAAGGTCGGTGACTCATAATATGGTAGACTACTTATTAAGCCTGCAACTGCACCGGCAACACCATATGGTGCCACTAGAACGAACCTGTCGCTTGCAAGAGCCTCAGTCCTCTTAACAATATCCTTAACACTTTCACCTGGAGCAACTGTTCCTATACCTATCCTGTTCATAGCATCCCTGCTCATATTCTTACAGTGTGCGTCAACAAGCGCATGAACTGCTGGATCACTAATGTCAGCCACCAAAACAATGTCAATATCCGGCTCAAGCTCCAGAGCCTGCAAAGCCTTCTCTATAGAACTCTTTGATACCGTCTCAGGTGTTCCTCCAGCCAACTTTACTTCTACAGGTGCTGGAACTGCAACCGCCTTCTTTTTACTCAAGTCTTCTACAGAAACAAGTTTAGATTCTGCACTAACAACACTAGGCGCATACCTTTCACTAGAAGAATCCATTGTAAGGTCATCGAACGCCTCTGAAACCTTTCCATCACTAACCTCCACCCTGAAAACTCCCTCTTTAGCACCCTTCATCACCACAACCTCAATATTGTTTCCAGCCGGTCCAGGCGATTTTGCCTTAACCTTCATCACAGGATTACCATTAACATCCTGCAATACTGCTTCAGCAGCCTTTCCAGGCTCTCCCTCCACTCTTACAGCAAAAACTTCAGATACGCCATTCAAGAATGCAAGTCTAGCGTCTCTTGTTAGAGTATATTCTGTGTTGGAGCCGAACTTGTCCATGTACTCCCTATAGCTTGTTACAGGCACTGCCTCGAAAGAAACTCCCTTTTCTGCGGTTCCTATAAGCCCAACCACACCCGCAGGATGTAGTTGTTGCGGAACGATTTCCTTTACTACTCTTATTTCTACTCCCGGAAGAATACGGGGCAACCTAACTCATCCAAAACTTTAATACCCTATATGCTATATAAACTTTTAGAAATTCGGTAAAAAAATTTGTTGCATAAAAATGTCTTAAGGGGTGCTATTAAATTTTTTAACAAAAATATAATAAAATAGGATAAAAATTATTAAAACTATTTTATAAATAGGTTTTGGCTCTTATGTGATGCGAAAGTCCATGCGCCAAAATGTTAGGGTTGTTGTTGTAGGCCACTTTTCCCTAGATGAAAATGTAAGCCCAAAGGGTAGTGTCACGAATGTTTTGGGTGGTGCACCAATATATTCTGGTTCAACCTTCTCTAAGCTAGGTGTGAAGGCTGGTATATGCTCATGTATAGGTGAAGACCAGTACGAGCGTGCAATAGACTTCTGCAAAAGCATGGGTATAGACTATAAGGGTTTAAGAGTATGTGGAACAAAAACCCTATACTTTAGAAACAATTATGATGAAAAGGGTGATAGGATTCAAAATTGCTATAATGTTCCCAGAAAGCTTTCTCCCAAAGATCTTCCAAAAGAGTATCTAAAATGTAGTGCATACTATATATCGCCACTAATGAATGAGGTTACATTAAATTTTTTGGATACCATAAGGTTTAGGGAAAGTGTTCTAATGCTGGACCCTCAAGGTATTATGAGAAAAGTCGGTGAAGATGGGAAAGTAAGTATAGTTTTCGAAAAAGAACGTTTAATAAAATTTTTCGAAAAAGTTGATATCGTAAAATTTGGGAAAGATGAAGCAAAAGCTGTGGGCTTAAAAGAAAAAGAAATATTAAAGCTGATAAGAGATTCTGGAGCAAAAATAGGTATAGTGACAAGGGGAAAGGATCCAGTAATAGTCTCACATGAAAATGGTGTATTCGAAACAGACACAATAGACGTCAACGTGGAAGACCCAACAGGCGCAGGAGACGTCTTCGGAGCAGCATTCCTAACAGAGTACTTGGAAAGCAAGGACATAAAGAGGGCTGTAAAGTTCGCAAACATTGCAGCAGGACTAAAGATAAGGTTCAGAGGCCCAGAAGGTTTTCCAACATTAAAGGATATTGAATTATTCCTCTAGTAGGCTAAAAAATTTATCATGTTCTGATGTTTTAACGATAGTCTATTCTTTAGCGTTCACTGCATACTTATGTATTTATTGATGCTATCGTTACAGAATTCAGTATCCTCAACTTCTCCTATCGATCTCTTTTCCTAGTTTAGAGGTTTCAAGTACTTTCAAATATTTTTGCACATGGTCTAGGTGTTATTCTATCGTTCCAAGTAAATTTCGTCTCTGCTTTTATCACAAACTAGCCTGAACCTGTAAATAACATCTCTGCCCATTAATGAAGGCAACCTCATAATTAACGTTCTCTCCTCACTTGAAAGCCTCGGTAGATCGTGTACTCCAACTAGCAGGGGCAATTTTTCCATAACAATACTTCCATCATCTGCTCTGAAAAATAATGTTGCATCTTCAATAACATAGGTGTTGATTAGTCCACATAGTCCTCCAATATTCCTTTCAGCCTTCTTCAGCTTCTCTAAATTTATTCCCAGATATTCGCATCCCTGTCCAGTAAGACAGAGGCCGACGCTCCTGTATCAATGTGAAAGCGTAGTGATTCCTTAATATTCAAGTTTTCTATGCAAACAGTAGCTCTAACGAATGGAGCTGGAGGTTCAAACCTATTATCAAAATAGCATAAGATTTTCATAGTATCAGAGCAATTTTTTCTCTGCTAACAAATTCCACCAGAACATGCTTCTTAGGATATTTCTCCCTAACCCTTTTCATCAGCACGTTAATTTCCCTATCATGGTCAATAACCTTCTGTTCACAGACTGCTACAAACTCACCGTCAAACTTTTCCACAAGCTCATCATAATGCTCTTTAAACCAAGACCAGTTCCTATCATGTTCCTCGAATATAGCAAAGAGTTCAGACATCTTTGACGTCATTTAGAATTTAACGGAATTACTTATAAGCTTTTCAGGAAACTTGCGCTAGGCTGCTGCCAAATTTTATTTTAACATATTTGTTTATTTATAATGTTGGATAAAAAGTTCTCACAGAATACTTGAAAAGCAATGACACAGATAAGGCTGTATGGTTTTAGGGCCCATAAGGTTTTCTAACATTAAAGGATATCATTCCTCTGTGTGATAAAAAATTTTAGCTCATTATCATTTTGTCCTAATTAATAGGGAAACTTTTTATATTTATTTCCCTGTTTATTAGACGATGATAGATAGAGACACTTGGATAAGGATTATAAGAGATTTTGAAGAAAGGCCTTTTCCAAGAGACTTAAAGGATAGATTAATCAATATACCATTGGAGCTGCCTATAAAGAGGGCTGTAACATTATTGGGTCCAAGAAGGGCTGGAAAAACTTATACAATGTTCTTGTTGATAAAAAGGTTGATTAGAAATGGGGTTAATGTTGGACAAATAGTTCACATTAATTTTGAATCTATGGAACTTGCTGGCGCCTCCTTATCTGATGCAAAAAATTTTTTAAACATATACTTTGAAATCCATCCTGAAAATGTTGGCAAAGATCTATGGTTCTTCTTGGATGAAGTTCAAAGTTTAGAGGGTTGGGAATTTTTCGTCAGAGACCTCATCGACAAAGGTATACACACTTTCATTTCAGGCTCTTCTTCAAAGCTTTTGAGCAAAGAAGTTGCTACACAGTTGAGGGGTAGAAGCTTAAGCTATCAAATATATCCCT
>JACIWG010000177.1 GCA_014361085.1 Nitrososphaeria archaeon | reverse complement strand
ATAAATCTCCGTGGTGGAAAGCTGACTATGCCCCAGCAACTCCTGCACGATTTTAATATTCATTCCAGCGCGCAACCAATTTGTTGCTGCATAATGTCTCAAACTATGAGGGTGGATCCATGGCAGTCCAACTTTTCTGGCGATCTTTTTAATAATCATTCTTAGATAATCAGGCGTCATCTCGCCATTTCTTGTCGTGAATAATGCATTTCGATGTGTGTTTAATCTCCAATGGTCAATGTAATTTTTAAGAGATGGATAATTTTTGCCTTTCAACATCCGGTCATCTAAAGGAATATGTCTGATTTTCCCTCCTTTTCCCCTAACAATTATGTAACCATGTTGCCAGTCAATATCGTTAAGCGTCAAATTGCAAACTTCTTTTGCCCTTAATCCTGTTTTCGCCATAAGCAATATCATCGTTTTATTCCTTTTATCAGTAGGATTTTTCCCTTTGCATTCATCAAGCATTTTCTTTATATCTTCAGTTGTTGGAATCCTTCTTGGCGCATATTTTTCCCTATACTGTTTGAAATGTATTACATACCCCTTGAATTTGCACCATCGATTCATGGCTTTTATATAATGATTGAGAGAAGATTTTGTAGCACCTTGCTGGAGCCTAGTTGAGAGAAAATCGTAAAATTGATCTTCCAATTCCACCTCATCGGCATCCAAATCAATTCCATAGCGCTCCAAATATCTTAATTTTCTCAATGTTTCGGGTATTGTGGTTTCAGGATTGAGTTGCTGGACAGCTATAGCATGGCGTACAAAACTTTTCCATTCCTCCTCGCTTACAACCAATTTTCCACCTCTTCGAATGTTATCTTATACATCATTATCCAATCCTCCAATTATCCAATTTTACAATAATGTAATATTGTAACAATATTTATATGTTACTATTTTCGTATTTTACAAAAAAAGAAAAATAGAAAATTTAAAATAAAGAATTTGCATATAGTTTAGGTGAGATACTTCGAAAAATCACATTCAGCTTCTATCCTCATTGCATTATATGAAAATGGGAAATTGTTTTATTCTCAACTTTTGAAAATACTTGGACACGGCGGTGGAACAATAAGCTCAACTATTGAGTATCTAAAAAACTTGGGACTCATAATTGATGAAGTGGAGGATAAGTTTGGGGGAAGAAGGTATCTTTACTTAACGGAAAAGGGCAAAAAGGTTGCCAAGCATTTGTTGGAAATTAAAAAAATAATGGAGGAGGAATAAATGCCAAATGGAGAAAGAGAAATTGTAGAAAAAGCGAGGGGAATTAGATGCCCACATTGTAGAAAATGGAATCCTGCAGGATCTAAAACCTGCAACAGCTGTGGGAAACCCCTATGATAAAATGATAATAGGGCTGATTGCAATTATTATCCTCTCGTGGTTCATAATATGTGAGCTTATGGTTATTTACCACAATAATCCAGAAGCTATGAATAAAAAAAGAAAGGAAGAAGAAATAGAACCTGAAGCAAGACTTTGTGCCACAAGAGCCTTAACTTTAGCAGGCCTAACATTTGCTGGCATAATTTTCCTTATTACTAACTACAAAGCCCATTATGAAGATGCTTTATGTATTCTTGTATATAGTTTTGGTCTCTTGCTGCTGTCTTACAATTTCGAGATACTAACAGGTGATAAGGAATTATTTTTTCAAATACAAGACAAATTGCTGAAATACGGCTTCTTGGGTTTAATATTGTCGTTACTTTTATTTTTTTGGAATATTTTGAAAATTATTTCGTTTATCATTCTTATTTTCGTGATAGCATTCATCATATTACATCTCATGGAAAGTAAAATTACTTTGGAAGGGTATAGAAGCATGAAATAGAATGGAAGGTAGTTAATATGGGCTATGAGGATTTATGGATCCACCCCAAATTCACGCTGCAGTTTCTCGAATTTTTCCTCCTTGAAGTATCTAATCATTTTTCTCATATCTTTCTTTAGCTTTTCTATTGCCTCATCTGCTGAATCAGCATCTTTGTATTTATCCACGATTTCATAGACAAACTCCAAAGAATCTTCTGGGCGGATATACACCTTCTTTTTATTCCCATTCATTTTATCCCTCCTGCAATGCAGCTATCTCAGTTTTTATTATGAATGAATTTATTATCCAGTTGTGCTCTGAAAGCAATTTGCCAAATTCGCTCTGTCTCATTCTTGCATAATATCCGCCTCTTTCATTCTGTTGAAAGCCATGTGTGGAAAAGAAATCATCAAATTCTGATGGCTTCTTTCCATTTTTCTTCTGATCAATATAAACCATGATGTAGAAGTCACCATCATTCCTGTTCCATTTTCTAAGCTGCTTGGCAATTTCAAGAACTCCTTTTATTACTTCTTCCTTCTCTGGCTTTTCCTCTCCTTGCATTATCATCTGCATTATTGCAACAGCATTATTCAATGCATTCATATTGATCATTAAATCCATTTCATTCAACCTTCTTTCCAACATTCTTTCCACCTGTGGAATTTAATAATTCATTGCCTAAATAAAAGCGAGGGGAGGGGTTGCAGCAATCCAAAAACTTTTTGGTCAATTAAAACGAGATTATCACACATAGTCATCTTTTAGGATATAAAAGAATCTATCGAGCATTCAAACTTAATCTATATAGTAGATCCCTGTCATTTCTTATCTTATATAGAAGGTAAGGATTTTTTTTTACATTTACGGCTACATTCAACAATTGTCGTCCTTTTAATTCCATCAATGTGGTTCTGAGTTTATTTTTCTCTCTGTCAGATGATATAATTTTAAAATAAGTTTCGGGTATTAACTCCATATTTCTTTTGGAACCAAAAAAAATACCTCTCGTTTCTTCTGGAATTTCTTTCAAAGCATCCAAAATTGTAAATAGATAATTGGTGCCCAAAATAAAAAAGATAATATCGTAGTTACTATTAAAAAGCTCTTTCAATCTATTCTCTATCCCCTTTTTTTTACCTATTTTTTTGATTTTTTCCTTTTTAGTCATATTTTTACATTCGATCGCTAAATT
>JACIWG010000176.1 GCA_014361085.1 Nitrososphaeria archaeon | reverse complement strand
ATTTAGTAGGCCAACATGCATAATTATAGCTTGTTCAGAAAAGGATTTTAGAGCATTAGAGGAGCAGTCGGTTTTAGAAAGAGATAAGGTTATAGTTATTAAAGCCACTTTACCACCATCAAGGATAGAGTGAACTTGTCTGACATAAAGATTGGCGTCGTAGGGATAGGGGGATGGGGTAAAAATCATGTTAGAGTGCTAAACGAGCTTAGAGCTTTAGAAGCAGTATGTGATTTGAATGAGGAAAGGGTTAAAGAATTTTCTAGAAAGTATGAAGTTAATGGTTACACAGATTTAGACAGGTTTCTTGAACATGATTTGGATGGAGTAATTGTCAGCACACCTACAAAAACACATTATGAAATTGCATTAAAATCTATTGAGAAGGGACTTCATGTTTTCGTGGAAAAACCTTTTACATACAATGTTGATGAGGGAGAAAAGTTGGTAAGGAGGGCTAAAGAGAAAAATGTGATATTAACTGTTGGATTTATTGAAAGATTCAATCCAGCGATAAGGGAGGCTAAAAGGCTGGTTTCGAATGGAGTTATTGGTTCACCTTTATACCTTTTGTTTGCAAGAGAAAACCGGTGGCCAGTACACATTATTGATGTTGGAGTAGTCTTGGATACATCAATACATGATATAGACCTGTCAAGATGGTTTTTCGGAGAAGAGCCTATGATGGTTTTTGCCCGAATGGGAGCCTTTGGAACAGAACATGAGAGGGTGTCCGCTCTTGTTTTAGGATTTTCGAAAGAGAAAACTTCCTTAATCATATCTAATTGGATAACACCAAAAAAGGTTAGAGAATTGGAGATTGTAGGCGAAAATGGAACAATATCACTAGATTTCATTACACAGCAAATTAAAATAGATCTAGAGGATAGGACAGATATACCTCGAACAAGGTATGAGGAACCACTATTACTTGAGCTAAGGCATTTTATAGAATGCATAAATGGGACAAGAGAGCCTGAAGTTATCGGCGAAGACGGGGTTAAGGCGACTAAGATAGCGCATGCTGCATTAGCTTCAAATAAGCTTGGTTCAGCAATATTTATACACTTAGAAAAATAGTGATTATGTAAATGTCGCTTGATAAGCCTATCAATTATATTGGAAAAAACGTTAAAATTGGCAAGAATGTGAAAATCTGGCATTTTACGTACATTGGAGATAATACTGTAATAGGAGATAATGTTATGATAGGATCCCTCTGCCATATAGACTATAATGTGAGAATCGGAGATAATGTTAGAATAGAGGGTTCTTGCTATATACCACCATTGACTGTGATAGGAAATAATGTCTTTATTGGGCCTGCGACAGTGTTTACAAACGATCCCTATCCGCCAAGCAAGCATCTAACTGGTGTGATAGTAGAAGATGATGTTGTAATAGGTGCACGGTCAGTTATTAAGGCAGGAGTGAGATTGGGGAGAGCATGTGTAATTGGGATGGGCTCTGTTGTAACAAAAAATGTTCCACCCAACACAGTTGTATTAGGAAACCCTGCAAAACCAGTTTATAACAGGGAAGAATATGAGAGGAAAAAAAGTTGTTGGGAGAATAGGATAACTATTTAAAGATGCTTTTACTGGCAATATAATTCCTTAGCAGAAGCAGAGATAAAAGCCATAAAATGAAGAGGATTGCTGAAAACAGAACCTTAAGGACACCTACTATAAATCGGTCAAAGAACGTATTAGATAATATAGGAAATGGTACAATAACTATAAAAATCACATAAGATAATAGAATTAGTGTTGCCCAAGCAAATGTGATCAAGAAAATTAGGCGTGTAAAGTTATTCAATTTTCACCATCTCATTAGCATAGCGGTAATAATTGAAAGTAAAGCACTGTATAAGAAGAGTAAAATTATACGTTTTGATGCAACCCATTCTGGCATAGGGCCATCGGCAACAATAAGCCTTGCCAAAGTTACTGGAGCAGCTTTACTTTTAGAAACTTCAAGTAAGCCTTCCTCATTTAACATGACTGGCCTTTCCTTTATACGCCTATGCTCAACAAACCCCTTTATACTTGCAAGTATATAGAAGCCATTCAATATTGCTGGAACAAAGGCGACAAGAGAAGGGATTTCAGTTCTAGTTATTATAGTACTTGCACCAAAGAATGAGCCTAGAACAAGACTTCCTGAGTCACCGGCAAAAATTTTAGAAGGATACCTGTTAAATATGAAAAATGCAAATGATGTCATAAAAAGTGTTAATGGAAAGATAGCTTGTTCAAGATTTCCACACATAAATGCTATTATAATGAACTGTGAAATAGATAAGAGCATGCATGCGCCACTAAGAGTGCCATTGTATACATCAATCATATTTATAGCATTAGAGACAACAGGAATTGTTAGAAGCACTATGATAGGGTATACGATAGTTAATCTCGTAGGCCCAAAGAATGGGAATATTATTGATGGAGTATACACTCTAAAGACAAGTAGTGGAAGTGAACCAAAAACTGTTAATACCATTTTTAATGAACCACCTAACACTTTTAGATCATCGATTAAACCGATTACAAAAACTATTAAAGTTGTTAAAAATATTGCAAAGTATTTAATGTCTAAGGTTAGAAAATAGAGAATAATCATAGGGGAAGCGAGACCTAAGAAGATCGCTGGCCCAGCTGGCTTAGGAATCATTCTATGATCCCTTTTGTGGAAGTCGACAACAACCATTTTTCGTTTAATTAGGAAGGGAATAAGTAATATTATAGTTAAGAAGGTGACCACAAAGGATAGTATGGGTAAAAGAAAGTATATTGGTGACAGCAATTTTCTTCCAGCTTTAGGTTTAAATTCTAGACTTAAAAAAGATGGTGCTAGAGAAGATGAGACATATAGAGTGGAAGGGTGATTCTTTAAAAATATTAGACCAGAGGAAGTTGCCTGGAAAAATAGAATACGCGTACCTCAAAGATCTTGAAGAATTTTATCAAGCGATTGTTAAAATGAAGGTTAGAGGAGCGCCTTTAATAGGAATTGTAGGAGCTTTTGCTGTTGC
>JACIWG010000175.1 GCA_014361085.1 Nitrososphaeria archaeon | reverse complement strand
TTACTTGTCTTATAGTACATACCTGCCAGTCTCTTTTTATGGTAGAGGTGCACCTGTAATAAAAATATCTCTTTCTTCCTCTTTTTGCTTTTTTGTTTGTGTAAGTGGGAGTCATCTTTGATCCGCATTCTTCACAGGTGATTAAACCAGCAAAAAGATAATTCCTAAAGAGTTTCATTTTCCTGATTTTCTTTTTATGTAGTTCCTGAGCTCCGTTAAAGAGAAGTTCACTAATTATAGGCTGGTGCAATCCATTATAAATTTTTCCAGCATATTTTAACTTTCCGATATAGACAGGATTAGAGAGTATATTTTTGATACTTGATTTAGTAAAAATTTTACCGTGCCTATTTAAAATATTTCTCTCTTTTAGAGTGTTATAAACTTCTGCTATTGATCCAGTCTCAACATAAGTTTCAAATATTAACCTAACAATCTCAGATTCTCTCTCATCTGGAATAAGTTTTTTATTTACTGCTCTATATCCAAATGGTGGAATACCACCATTCCATAATCCTTTTTCAGCTCTCTCGAGCATTTTATCTTTTGTCTTTTCATTGGCTAACTCTCTTTCAAACTGGGCAAAAGTAAGCGTTATATTTCTTAAAAGCCTTCCTGCTGGAGTAGAAGTATCAAATCTTTCTGTAATTGAGACAAAATCAACCTTGTATTTTTCAAAAATCTCTATTAAGTAGTAGAAATCTTTAGGAGAACGGGTAAGCCTATCAATTTTATAAACTAAGACTATGTTAATTTTACCTTGTCTAATGTCTTCAAGTAATTCTTGTAAGGCTGATCGATTAAGATTTGCTCCAGTATAACCGGGATCAGAATAAACCTTAAAGACCTCCCAGTTATTTTGGCTTTTAATAAAAGCCCTTATCTTCTCTTCCTGAGCTTCACAGGAAGAAAATTCTTTTTCTGCCTGTGTATCAGTTGATACTCTTGTATATATAGCGCAATTCATGATACTTAAAATTAAAAAGGTAAATCATCTTCTGATATGTATGGTTCTTCTTCATTTTCGCTTTTTTGGGTTTCAGCTAAATCCTTGTTAAGTATACTTTCAGGAGTTAATACAATCAGTTTTGTTAATATTTCTTTAAAAAGATAAGGAATTTCATCTATTGATAATTCCTCGGATATCACCTTAAATTTGATCGGTTTGCCTTTGTAGCCCGGGTATTTATTGCACAATTCTTCATATCTTTCTTGTCCAATATGTTTTTTCAGAAATTCGTCAAAGTTTTTAGGAATCATAACTGAATCTAAAGAAGGATACTTTGAACTTATTTCTAATAACTCTTTATTAAATTCACTTTCTTTGTCTTTTTCGTTTTTACTAAAATCAGATGAGTCTTCATCAAATACAATAAGACATGGTATTTCAAATGATCCGATGATTTTAGCAAAAAAGCTTAAATTCTTCTTTCCGCCCGTTTCGACTATAGAAATACCCTCTTGATCAAGATCTATTTTCATTTTTTCTGCAAAAATAGGGAAGCTTAATTTCTCTGTGTCCCCTTCTACTAATAGTATCTTTTTAGCAAAAAAGAGTTCGTTTCTTTCGGGGTCAAACTCCTTAATTACTTTTTCTTTCTCATAGGGGGTAAGTTCATAATCAGATTGATAAACCAGAGTTCCTTTACCATGAAGTTTTCTCACAATACAAATATCTCTATGATTTCTAAGATCAACAAAGAAAGAGGAATGAGTAGCAATAAAAATTTGATTTTGGCCAGAAAGTTCTCTTAGTACTTTATAAAAGTGCCTTCTGGCATGAGGATGAAGGAATAGTTCCGGTTCTTCGATTGCAAAAATTATATTTTTCTCTCCTAACTCGGCATAAGCTTGAAATATAGAGAAAACAATTGCATTTTGGGCTCCTAATCCCATCTCAGTTGCGACTCTTATAGGCAAAATATCCTCTTTAACAAAAATCTGAATAGTTTTATAGAAATTGTAAGGATCGTGGAGCTGAAATTTTATCTCTAAATCTTCTTTTGGAATACCTAATTGTTTAGAAGCATTGAACTTTATCAATTCTTCAAGCTTTTTAAATTTTTCTGTTCTCAAAAAATACATAGCACCTCTGATAGATTTTATGAAAGATTCTCGTCGTTTAGAATCGGATTCCAGCTCTTTATTAATATCTTTAAGCATTCTTCCCAAAAGAGTCCATTGACTAGTAGGCAAATGACTCTGGAGATCTCTATTAACATCGATATAAATCATTGAAAATTTTTCTCTATCTTCCTTAGAAATATACGGCCTACTAATTTTATTTCCATCTTTGTCTATATAACAATATTCCACTTTACCCCAGTTCAACTCTGTTCCTTCTGTGGCCGGATACTGAAGTCTTATTCCTATGATCTCACCTTCTAAGCCTCTTTGGGAGAAATATACTTCGTCATCTTCTGAAAGATTAAACCATACAGAAATTGAGATAGGATTGTTCTTATCCATGCCGTAGAAATCGGTATCTGAAAATGTTTGTGGAGTAGGCCATTTAGATCCCAGAACCTTATTAATAGCTGAAAGAATGTTAGACTTTCCAGCATTGTTTTCGCCGATTAGCACACAAAAACTTGTTGGATAAAAAACAGTGTGTTTTATGGATCTGTAATTTTTTATTTCAACTTTGACTATTTTCATATCACTTATTTCCTCCTACTATTGAATTTTAGCCACCTACCAATATCCTCTTTCCTAAATCTCCACTTTTTACCAGCCTTCAGAGCCGGTATTTTCCCTTTTTGTGCCATCTTATAGATAGTGTAAACACTAAGCCTTAGATATTCGGCTACTTCCTCTAATGTCATCAACTTTTCTAGCTTCTTTTGGTCTTTCATAACATTTATTAGTATAATTTAGTATAATAAAGTATTTCTTAAAAGTCAAATAAAAACACCCTCTCCCGAGCGGAAGCAGTTCTTTTAATAAGAGAAAGGATTGACTCAATAAAATATTCCAAAAAGAGAATCAGGGTGAATTTCAAATATTCCTTAAATATCAATAAGTTAAACCCCGCTCAACAAAGTTCTGGTCAGGTGGAGGTGGGTGGTGGG
>JACIWG010000174.1 GCA_014361085.1 Nitrososphaeria archaeon | reverse complement strand
CGATGAATCGATACCACCACTCAATCCTATAACAGCCTTCTCGAAACCTGTTTTTCTAAAATAGTCTCTAACACCAAGCACTAGAGCATTAAATACTTCCTCTTCAAAACTTGGTTGAGGAAGCTGTAAACTAACTTCTCCAAAGACAGAAGCATCTATCATTAAAAGGTCTTCATCGAACTGTTTACCGTAGGCGACAAGGTTACCTTCGCCATCTACAACCATACTCTGCCCATCAAATACAAGCTCATCCTGTGCACCGACCAAATTTGCATAAAACATTGGAACATGATACTGCTTAGCCTTTTCTTTCAAAAGCTTAAGCCTTTCAAACTTTTTCCCAACATAGTATGGTGACGCTGAAATGTTGATTATGTAATCTGAACCCCTTCTAGCAAGAACCTCCGTAACTTTAACATCATATTTTTCATCCCAAAGGTCTTCACAGATTTCTACACCCAAACGTAAACTTTTTCCTCCAACATCGACCTTAACAGGCCTAATCTCATTAACATCTTGGCTGGTAAAATATCTTGCTTCATCAAAGACATCGTATGTTGGCAGCAGAGTTTTGTAAACCTTAGCCAAAACCTCTCCATTTCCAAAAATAGCTGCTGAATTGTAAAGTTTTTCTCCGAAAGATTCAACGTATCCTACAACACCAACAATGTTCTCTGACCCTTTAACAATCTCAAAAAGCCTTTCCCTATTCTCTTCCACAAAAGATTTTTCGAATAGAAGGTCCTGTGGAGGATAGCCTGTGACAGCAAGTTCTGGAAAAATTATTATGTCTGCTCCAGCTTCCCTAGCCTTCTCCATATATTCTATAATTTTTTTTGCATTGCCTTCGAGGTCGCCTACAGTAGCATTTATCTGTGCAATAGCAAACTTCAGCATATGATATAAAATTGTGTTGTAGACGGTATAAATATGTTATTGTACCATTAAAAAATTTAAAAGCATGCAAGATACTAGACTCTGTATGTTCAAGTATCAGAATATAGAGTTTGATTACCTAAACCATGATTGCTTTAAAATAAAATTTGGTGACAAAATAATATACACTGACCCCTTTGAAATAGGTGGTGGGGAAAAGGCGGACTATATTACTGTCTCACATGAGCACTTCGACCACCTAAGCTTGAACGATATCAAGAAGGTCAGCAAACCAGAGACCACTATAGTGGCTTCAAAGAACTGTGAAACCAAAATCAAAAATCTTATTGTCAGAGAGACAAGGTTTCTTAGGCCTGGAGAGACAGTGGATTATGGTAGTGTAAAGTTTACTGCAACACCAGCATACAATATTAACAAGTTTAGGGCACCCGGACAACCCTTTCACCCAAAACAGTATGAAGGTGTCGGATACATTATAGAGATTGGAAATGTTAGAATATATCATGCTGGCGACACGGACAACATTCCAGAAATAGCTTCATATACACCCATAGATGTCGCACTATTGCCTGTGAGTGGAACATATGTTATGACAGCAGATGAGGCTGTTGAAATGGTTAAAATTTTAAGGCCTAAGGTTGCAATACCAATGCATTATGGTTCAATAGTTGGAAGTACATCGGATGCTAAAAGGTTCAAGGATAAGGCTTCAGGATACACTGAAGTGGTCATACTAAAGTAGCTTAGGCTATAAAATTTAATCCATCAAACTATTATAGAATCTACTGTAAAGTTTTGTTTTAGATAAATTTATAGAGGGAATAACTTTCCTTGCATCAACAACTTCTCTTATATCCGCTTGTAGGCTGACACAAGACTCCTCTTCACCCAATTCCTTAACTGTTACACCATATGGTGATACCATAATACTATGTCCAATAAAGAAGGGGCTTGTCTGGTCTACTGCAACAAGAAAGGATACGTTCTCGTGGGCTCTTGAAGTTGTTAAAGCCCTCCACTGTTCAACCTTATATTGGCCTCTATACCAGCCAGAAGGTACGATAAACATGTTAGCACCCCTGTATGCCATGATCCTAAATATTTCTGGAAAACGTAGGTCAAAGCATATCGCTAGACCCAAAACAAAATCACTTAAGCCCACTACAACTATATCTTCTCCAGCTGAAAATATTTCAGACTCCTTGTATCCGAAGGCGTCGAACAAGTGTATTTTCTTATAAACTCCTTTAATATGTCCTTTTTCAGCCAATATCGCAGCATTATAAACTTCACCCTTTTCTCTCAAATAGGTTGTGAAGACTACAGCATTCCCTTTTTCCCTACTTTTAGAAACTATCTTTGAAACAAACTCTCCATCTATTGGTTCAGCATTCTCTTGCACAAAATTTCTTGTTAAACCCTTTACGGGTACACCCATACAATATTCTGGGAAAACGTTAAGGTATTGGCTAGAATTTTCTAAATGTGAAAGAATTTTGTAAAGGTTTTCTCTTTTATCTTCTCCAAAAGACAGTTGATGTACTGCAATAGATAGGCTCATGTGCTATGCTATAATTTTCCTAGAATAAAATTTTTACCAACTTTATACTCCAAAATTTTATAAATAAAATTCTTCAACTTTATGGCGATAAAATTGTTTTATGGCAGGAGGAATGAATCAGGCAGAGATAGGAATGTTTCAAATGTTCCTTTAAAGGTTGCTTTAATATACAGTATATTTGGATATTCTTGGATTATTATTACTGACGCTATAGTCTTTGACCCAAAAACATTTGCATTTAACATATTTTTCCAATTAAGCGTTTTAAAGGGAATAGTTTTCGTACTAATAACAAGTCTTATCATATATTATCTGCTACATAAGAATATATCGATTTTGGTTAAGGAAAGGGAAGAGTTTAGGAATAAGGAGGAAATGTATAGACGATTCTTGGACAATATAAATGGTATAGCAGTCCAAATGGACAGGAACCTTAAACCAGTTTTCCTGCATGGAAACTTTGAAACCATTACAGGCTATAGCTTGAATGAACTCTTTTCAAACGAATCGGTTTGGGAGAACCTTCTTCCCGAGGAAGAAAGGAAAAAATTTTACGAAACTGTAAACAGGATGTTTACAGAATCCAATTTAGAAGTTGAAGGAGATTACCAAGTAGTTAGGAAAGATGGTAAG
>JACIWG010000173.1 GCA_014361085.1 Nitrososphaeria archaeon | reverse complement strand
TCATACTTGGATCAAGCAATATAACTTCCTCTGAAAGCAATTTCCGAGTTCACAAAACTAGAGCATATACTGCTTTTTAACCTTTTCAAAACAAATTTAATAGGATTAAGTTTAATATGTGATTGTGATAAAATATGTTGAAGACTAAGGCTGTAGGAAAAAGTTTAGCAGTAGCTCTTACAATAATAATAGTAGTTTTAATTTCAAGTTTAGCTGGAACAATACTATACTATAATTCTTTAATAAACGAAAAGAATACCCAAATCAAATCGCTTTCAACACAAAAAATTCAACTTCAAGTTTGGCTAGAAAATAATATAACACAATTAAATTCAATAATAAGAGAAAAAGAAATGTTAGAGAATTGGCTGAAAGAAAACAAAACCTACTATGAGCAGACAATAGCAAGCCTACAAAATCAGATCACAAGCTTAAACAAGAAAATTTTAGAACTAGATACTGAAATAAAATCATATCAAAAGTATAAGGACGAATATAGCATATACACAAGAGAATATGAGAATCTAAAGGATGTTGTTAATCAAAGATTCGACCAATCAAATGTTAAAGCATTTATAACACCCGAAGATAAAATAGTATCGGATACAGTTTATAAAATAACTGGAGGCTGGTCAAACCCTTCAGACTGGAACGAGTTCTGGAAAGATGTAAAGACAATGTACAATTGGGTCTTAAACAATATAAAATATAGAAATGACGGACTATATCCGATGCTGCCACCGGACCCATCAGGTAAAATAGAGTTTGAAAACGAAATGTGGCAGTTTGCAAATGAGACATTAAATCTTAGAGAAGGCGACTGTGAAGACATGGCTATACTCCTATGTTCGATGATAAGATGCTACGTGAACAGCAAATATCCTGCTGAAGTTATCATTATATATGGTGAAAGTTCCGGCCATGCTGCAGTACAAATACCAGTATCAGGATACAAGCTTGTAATCTTAGATCCAGCAGGAAAATATTATACTCAAGACATTTTAGGAAACATAGTGCCAAACGACATTAAGACAGAAATCAATAAATGGCTAAACTATTGGAAGCCAAAAATTGAAGGAAACATACAAGTAAATAGAATATTCTCAGACACAATTGACAAAGAATTTAATTCTACAAACGAATACATTACATGGATGTATAGTAGATAATATACTATCCTCTAACCTTCCAACTTCTTGTTATAAAGTATATATGATAAACGTTACACTTTTACCCTTTAGACCTTATTATAACTAGTGATCCGGTCTTTGCATTTATATTCTCTGCTATAACTGGACATTTTATTTTCAAAAGAAAAAATATTTGTTTGCTTCTAACATCATTTAATGATTCATAATTTGCCTGCCCTTTACTAATAACAAGGTCACTATCTTGAAATTCTCTAAGAAATTCATCAGAACATTCTTTAAATATTATGCCTATGCTGTCGGTTCCAGTAGAAACTATTTTAGTTAAACTAGTTATTCCAGCAAATTCGGCATCATATAATGTTGCATCATTAATAATAGGTGCACCTTTAACAGCATAGACAACTCTAACATTCTGTTTCAACAATTCTTCAACTAATATTCTGTCAAAGACTGTTTCTCCAGCATTATCCGCTAAATAAAGTATTTTACGAGATTTTGCAAGAGAATTTTGCAATTTGTCTATATCATTTACAGCAAGTTCACTATCAACCAAACATTCAACTTCTCTCTCTAGATCGATTTCAACTTTTGGACCAAAATCAATTACATTACCTGCTATAGCAATTTTAGCCGCTGCTAGCAAAGGATCATTTGATTTCTCTACAATAAACTTAAGTTTAGGATAAAATTCTAATGCCCTACGATTATACATGTCCTTTAATTGAGCATATGGGTCAAAGTTACCTGTTACCCTCTTAACAATCCTATGCACATTTGAAGCAACTTCCGGCAAATCTTTATTCCATTCTTCACTAAAAAGATAAGCCATCACTTCCCTAACACACTTCTCTTGCAATAGTTGATCATGTGAACTCATTTTAGAAGCCTCTAAAACTTGCCTTAGCATACAAGGAATACAGTTTAAATTAACCTTCAATATCATATCACCAACCATATTCTGCCTCTTTTAAAGTAATGTGATAGGGGGGACAAAGTAAACATAAAGGCAGTAATAAAAAGCCTTTTTAAACTTTACAAAATTGAATTAACAAATACCAGCAATAAGAAAGGCTGAAGGATATGATTCAATAATAGCTCTAAAGAAATATGGAACATTTAAGAAAAGTTATAGGATTGAATGTGGAATGATGGTGAACTTGTTTTCAAGTAATTTTATAAAATTATAGGAATAGGGGGAGAAGCTTTTGTTGCACTACATCGAATATTCCATAGTCAGTCATACGTGCCATTGGGGCTACCGGTAAAGCGAGAACCATAATAGGTATTATTGAAGTAGGATAATCTACTATACCCATTTCCTTGACAGCCTTTCTAAAGTTCAAAACTTTTTTGGCAATCAAGTCAATAGGTTCTTCAGACATTATTCCACCAACCGGAAGCTCAACAAGGGCAACAATCTGTCCATCTCTTACAGCGACAAGTCCTCCTTGAATTTCTAAAAGTTTGTTTGCTGCAATACTAAGGTCTAGAGGATTTACACCAACACATACAAGGTTATGTGAATCATGCGAGACTGTTGAGGCAACTGCACCAGTTTTAATAAAGTTCTTTATTAAGCCTAAACTTCTGTTACCAGATTTTCCATGCCTTTCAAAAACGGCTATAGTCTGTAACCTGTTAGGTTTAATGAAGCCATTTTCTACTTCAACTTCTTCTGTTACTAGATTAATTAGAAGGCTTGAGGCATCAAGAACCCTAACTTTAACTCTTCCTTCCCTTAATGGAGCTTTTATCATAAAATCCTCCGGCGTAAACTTTTTAGAAAATTTAACAGTCTTCTTAGCCCAAGAAGGTACTTCATATTGTGGTGCCTGTCCAACATACTTGCCTTTTACACCAACTATCTTTCCATTAGCAATTACCCTATCAATTTCGAACTTTTTCAAATCTTCAAGAAGTATAATATCTGCTATCCTTCCCGGTGCGATGGCAC
>JACIWG010000172.1 GCA_014361085.1 Nitrososphaeria archaeon | reverse complement strand
CCTTACCTCTATCGGCGGGTTCTTATCAAGAAGGAATAAATTTAAGAGTTTCCTTATTTCTTCGCTTTTTCTTTCAATTCCTTTTTCAAGTTTAATTTCCTCTTTTCTCAATTCCTCTATTTCATTTAAAACAATACGATTTGACCTTTCAAGCATTCTTTTAAGTAACCGATTATCTTTTGCCATATTACCGATTGATTCAACCATCACATTATCAAATTCTCTTGCCGGTAATGGTTTTGATAAACAAGCCGTTTTATCTCTGTGCTGTATCCTTGTGCATTTGTAATAAAAGAATTTGTCTCCATTTTTAAGGGTATAATGAGTGGTTAAATTTGATCCACAATAGCCACATCTTAAAAGTCCTCTTAAAAGAAAATCATATTTGTTCTGTTTAATTGATTTGCATTCCTTTTTATTTCTATTAAGCATTCTCTGGACTTCTTCAAAAATCCTCTCGTGAATTATAGCCTCATGGTTTCCCTGATAGATTTCACCACCATATTTTATCTTTCCTGCATAAATAGGATTTTCTAAAATGTGCCTTGTGCTGGTACAAATAAAATCTTTTCCATTCTTTGTCTTATATCCTTTTTCGTTTAATGTCTTAACAACTTTTGAGATAGAACCTTCTTTTAGGTAAGTCTCAAAAATAAACCTAACAATTTTAGCCTCTTTTGGATTGATGATAAGTTTTTTATCTTCTGGATCATAGTCATAACCCAAAGGCAAACAACCACCATTCCATAATCCTTTTTTGGCTCTTACCCTCATTTTGTCCCTTGTTCTTTCGGCTGTCATCTCCCTTTCAAACTGTGCAAAGTCAAGCATTATGCTTCTTAAAAGTCTTCCCATTGCGTTGGTAGTATCAAATTTCTGGGTTACTGCTACAAGCTCAACATTGTATTTGTCAAAAAATTCAATCAGATAATAAAAATCCTTGTGGCTTCTTGTTAATCGGTCAATTTTATAGACAAGGACAACATCAATTAAACCCTTTCTTATATCCCTTAACACTCTTTGAAGCTCCGGTCTATCTAAGGAAGCGGCGGAAAAGCCCGCATCTTCATAAATACCAAAAAGTTCCCAGCCCTCAAACTTTCGGCTTTTTATAAAATTCAAAATATGTTCTTTTTGGGATTCAAGAGAACTGTAATCTTTTTCAGCTTGGTTTTCCGTTGAAACCCTTGTATAGACCGCACATCTGACAATTTCTTTTCTCTTATTTTTTCTCATCTTCATAGAGTTTTATACCTTTGACCTTTTTAACTTCTTTATTTTTAGTCAAGATTTTTAAATTTTTCCTTTGGCTTAAAGCACAAAGTAAACCCATCTCAAGAGGTAGCCCCTTAACCTCAAAAATAATTTTACTTGCTTTTATCCAGTCTTCTTTTTCTATCTCTACATAAGGCAAAGCAAGGAAACCTTTTAAGAGGTTCTCAAGAGCTTCTTTGTCTTTTATATCCTTTAAAATCTTGGCAATAGTATAACCACAAATTACAATTTTATCTCCTTTTATTAATGTTTCTAACAAAAATGCATATTTTGTTTTATCGTTTTCAAAATAATCTAACCATATAGAGCTATCTGCTATTGCCATAAAAGACATCATTTTTGCCATATGAGGGAGATTAATAGAGACGCTAAAGTATATAAAAAAAGGAAAATATAAGGAATTGCGAGAATAAGAGGGATATATTTTTCAACCCTTGTAAGTTGTAAATACTTACTTTTTTCTTTTCCCTCTCCTAATAGCTCCCATTCTCTATCATAACAAGGAAATGGTAGGTGTTGCTCCATTTCGTGGATCACTTTGAATTTTCCTGAATTAAGCTGTCTATAAGATCGTATGTTTATATGCCATAAAATACATAAAGCCATTCCTAACAGGGATACAATGATAAATATTAGAGATTGATTAAACTTACCTACACTTACTAATATTGAAAGTAAAGCAAGTAAACCAGATAATAAAGAAATATAAAATTTGTTTGTCTGCATTCTTCTTTCGCTTATTCGATCTACCATCTCCACATATAACTTATACTCTTCTAGTAAGTGTTCACCAAATTTTTCATCGTATTTGTTTATATTCATATAGCCAGCCTTCTTATAGTTGATACAATTGAATCTGTATTCCACCCCACTATCTCATCTGCATTTTCAGATACAACTTGAGAGATATTAGTTTGAGCCCATGGTTTTACTGCTATAATAGGCTTAGGAACTTGAAACTCTGACTTTGCTATTTTGATTTCTCTTTTAATCCAAGTGCTATACGTTGCATACACACCAGCCATTACCAAAATCACATGACAAGGAGCCATTTTTGTTTTTATTGCTTCATAAAGTTCTTGTGAGTTAGGAGCATTATGAATAGGATCATCTTTCGGAACAGAATAGTCTTTAAAATAGAAATATGGAGCTTGTTTGAGAAGCCTTATTAGTTTTTCATATGCATCACTATAACTCCACGAATGACTAAGAAAAATGTTATAAGTTTTTAACTCAGGCATTTTCTCCTCCTTGTTAACTTTTTATGAGCCTTCCTTTAAAACTCAACAAATTTTCCTTTTGTTTAATTCTTATGAACTCTCTACAAGCAATATTAACAGCCCTACTTTTCTTTTTCTGTCCTGTAATCCTTAATAACTCCTCAAGCAGGTCTTTATCCATTGAAACAGTGAATCTTAAAATATTTTTTTGAATGTTCATGCTTTCCGACTTTTGCCATTTCATAACACTATAAATATACTCTTTAAAGATGCTTTTGTCAAGTGATATTTTCACCAAAATTAAGGCTTATTTTTGTGATTTACAAAATGACCCCATATTGTAATTACAAACCTGAGGATAAAA
>JACIWG010000171.1 GCA_014361085.1 Nitrososphaeria archaeon | reverse complement strand
TGGTTAAGGATGTTAAGAAAGGAATATTCGTGAACTCTTTCATGGAATGGAATATTGATGACATAAGATGGAATCAGAGATATGTTGGACATGAGGCATATCTTATAGAAAATGGGGAAATAAAGTATCCTTTAATAAATCCTGTAATAGAAGTGACAACAGAAAGGCTATGGACAAGCCTAGATGCGAGGGGAAAGGAGACCCAGTTCTGGGCTGCAACATGCGGTAAAGGCGATCCGATGCAGGGGGTACCAGTTTGGGCGGGTGGACCTCATCTTAGGTTCAGAAACTTGGAGGTGAAGACAAGATGAACGAGATACTAGATAATGTTGTTGACAGGGTTTTCAAGAAAGCTGTAGAGCTTAAGGTTGACGATGCATCCGTTATAGCAGCATATGGGAGAGAGAATATGGCTAGGTTCAGTAACAATTCTATAACAGTAGTGAACACATTAGATGAGATAGCGATATTTCTTTACATGATAAAAGATGGGAAGAGAGTTGTTGGAGTAACATATTCTATAGAAAATGAGGAATTAGATAAGTTTGTTGAAAGACTATTTTCAAGCATGCAGTTTGTAGAAAAAAGTTCAGAGACAACAGCCATGCCAAAAGGCGTTTTCAAATATTCTGGTGAAAACGATTATGATAAGGAGATAGAGGTATTAGGTGAAGGGATAATCGACTACTGCGAGAATGCAATAAATGCAGCGCTTTCAGAGGGAGCTGAAAGGGTTTCGGGAACAATTTCAGCAAACACCGAATTTTATAAGATAAAGACTTCTGGGGGAGTAGAAGAATATGATAGAGTAAGCTATATTAGTGCAAATGTTAGAGCCTTTTCTGAAACAAACTCGAGTGGACACGGCCTCTCGTGTGCCACATACCTTTCAAAATTTCATCCAGATGAGGCTGGAAAGGCTGCTGGAACCTTTGCTAGAGAATCAAAGAATATTGGATACTGGAGTGAAGGTGAATATGACCTAATATTGGGCCCCACAGTCGCAGCCGACATCTTTCAAATGGTAGGAACATCAGCTTCAGCCTTCAGAGTCGATAGTGGAACATCATTCTTTAAAGACTGTTTAGGCAAAAAAGTGGCTGTTGAAGCCTTAACAGTAGAAGATTATGGGACAGTAGAAGGAGGATTTGGTGGAAGAAAATTTGATGATGAAGGTGTGCCAACACAGAAGAATGTTATAATAGAAAATGGTGTACTAAAAACCTATTTACATAATACTACGACAGCAAAAAAGTATAATACAGTGACTACTGGGAATGCTGGAATAATTGCACCACATCCATGGAATATTGTTGTTAGCGCTGGAGACATGAGTGTTGAGGAAATGATAAGAGAAAGCAAGAAAGCCATATATGTTACAAACAATTGGTATACTAGATACCAAAATTATATGAGTGGAGAATATTCTACGATACCGAGGGACGCTACATTTCTGATAGAAAACGGTAGCATAAAGTATGCTATAAATGGTACTAGAATAAGTGACAGTATCCCTAGACAGCTTTCAAGCATAAAGGCAATCGGTAAAGATAGAAAGTGGATAAAGTGGTGGGAGATAGAAGTACCAGTTTATACGCCAGCAATACTAATTGAAAAGTCTAGGATCACGAAAGCACAGTTCTAGTCTTCAACAATATGTCTTATATACATGTGAGTCTGGTGTATAGTTATCTTTTTACACTCATATGTGCCAGTGTTCAAGAGATAGAATTTTACTCCAGCCTTATAGAGGGACCTAAAAAATTCTTCTTCAACCTTCATATTATGTTCTGGAGGATATGGGTTATAGAATGGTTCAAAACCATATTGGCCCCACTTTTCAGGCGGACCTGAACCAGGTCTAATAATAAACCTTCCCTCCCTAAGAATCTTTATCGCTTCATCTATTTCTAAAAGTCTGACAGGCTTAGATGAGTCATCACGTGTTAGCAAGAGAATATATTTGACTTCACAACTGTTTATAACATTCTCTTTACCCTTCTCCCTTTCAACAAGCTCACCATTTGAATCCTTAACTAGCGTTGGAAACTTTCCTCTTGGAAACATAACCCTAGAATTTGCATAAGACCAATAGCATCTATCACATCCAAGGTCGAAGACACATTTCCTTTCACCATTTAAGACAGCTTTATAACATTCGCCCATTTTCAACGGATCATCAGACATTTGAGCACACTTACTCTTTTCAATAACAACATTTTCTAGTGGAAGGTCATGGAAAAGTTTAATGAATGTAGGATGGTTTATCGCTATCTCTGTACGCATGTAAAGCCAATTTTCTGTAGCATAGGCAATAGGCTTAGGTTCAAAGAAAACGAAAACGTAGTCGTCAGAGTGAACTTTTGCACCACCAATATTGTATATGAGTTCATGAAACTGTGAAGTCTTACCGGTTCCAGTGGGCGCGACAATAATAACGCCAGCATATCCTGAAGAATTTGGTACAGCAACACATGCACCATGTATAGCATAGCCACCCCTACCCTCTAATATACGTGTTGCAAGACCCAAGGCGCCAGCCGACTTAGCTGCACCATAATATTCACAATTTACAATAAGGGTCTTACATTTATCAAAATTATAGAATATTAGAGGCTCATACCCTTCTACACCATAAACATCATAAATTATCCCATCAACATCACCTTCACCGGAAGCTGGAAACCAGTTCAGGTTCCAGTATTCGTAAACGTGTAGGGAGTTAGTTTTGAGCATAATCTTGGCACCACAAATGTCCGCAACAGCCTCATATGGAAGCTCTTGCACCCTACGGAGGATCTCGTCTATTTCACCTTTATCCCTAACCTTTGGAGGACGACGGTCAGGGAAAGTAAAGTAGTTATTCTTAACTCTACTATCACGCATTAACAGTACCCCAACAGGACATGGGCTATAAAACTTTCTAACAAAAAATTGAATAGCAAACTACTTTATAATGTTGCGTTAATTATAATTTTTTTGGCATATTGCGACAATAAAGATATAAAAGTTTATATAAGGAGAAAGAATTTATAGTTGGGACAAAGTTTTCTTAAAAAATTTAATTTTGTATATTTTTTATATTATTTTGCAAAATTTTGTAAAAATTATAA
>JACIWG010000170.1 GCA_014361085.1 Nitrososphaeria archaeon | reverse complement strand
TTCACACTGTGCTGGTGCTAATACATATGCTGGATCTTTTAGAACTTTTTTCAGCTCCTCTATAGGCACCTCTTTTTTTAGTTTATATTCTAGTTTAAAGTTATCAAATGCCTCTGGCTCCCTCGGAGGTGGGCATACGTAAAACATTCCTTCTGGTATGCTATCAAAGTAGCCTGGCATCTTTTTCATAACTTCAAAGGGTATTAACTTTGGTAGAAGGAAGGGCTTAAATCCTCCTTTTTTGGCAATTTCCTCAATAAGGATTGTTTTTATAGCTTCAAAAAGTGCTGCATACTTGCTAGTGTATATGAATTGTCCTCTTCCAGGGAAGGGGATAACCCACCCAAGTTCTATGCCTGTAATAAGAGGATCCCCCGTAAACTTCATTTGTTTTGGTTGAGAACTTCTAACTATTGGTTGAATTTGTTCATAAGAAACATGTTTTTCTTTTGATACTTCTTCGATCAAGTTAATTAACCTGTCAATTAAATTTCCTCTTAAATCGTTTTCATCTAAATCTTCTAATAATATTACAGTTTTATCGTCCTTAAAATATACATCTCTAATCTTAGGCATTGATTTAATTTTATTTACAGCTATTTCATCTACTTTATCAAATAATATCACCTTAAAATTTTTGGCTGATACCTTTCTTATTCCTACTTTTAATTTTTCTCCAAGTTCTTTTGCTAAAACCTTTTTTAATCTTAAGAGACCAACATGTGATCTAACTAGATTACCTGAATTGAGAGTAAAGTTTAACATGTTTTCTGTAATATTCCATGACCTAATATAGCATGCGTTTTCAAGGTCTTTCTCAGCTCCTTTTATTAAAGTCTTTTTACACTCCTCCAGACTCTCCTCTATCACATGCCCAATTTTTTCGTCACTTTTACTTAATATAAAATATCCCTCAGTTTCAGTTTGTATTTTCTTCATCTCCATTCACCATTAATACTTGCAGACATAATCCAATATAATCGAGACCCTCACGCAATGTAGATATTAATGTTTCTATATCCTTTTCTGTGGATACAGCAAAAGTAAGTTCATTATTTTCTCTATAAAATTCAAGTGATATTTCTTCAGGAATGTTCACATTATCCGGTTTTATGGCTTTAAAAAGTGTATCAACTATTTTAGGATCTTCAGTCTTCACCAAAATTTTAACTTCCACCTTTTCCATATCTTATCTCTTCAATTAGTTTGGTCATAAATTTTTCATATTGATTGAAGGGAATTTTTGCTCCAGCTGCTGCTGCATGTCCTCCTCCTGAACCATTTAGATCTTTGGCGACTTCACTTACTATTAGGCCAATATTCAAATCTTTAATCTTTTCCCCTCTTCTGATAGAAATTTTTAAATCGTTATCCTTCGTCTTCGTCCTTACAATAACTATTTTATCTCTGAAAAGGGGGGAGCTTGCAATGATGGATGCTACAGCACCCAACATCTTTTCATCTACTAAATCATCTCCAATAACATTAACAATATTTTCTTCATATCGCATTCTATTTACATCCGAATTTATAATTTGAAGATACTGTGTAATCCTTTTTCTATAATCTGATAATATCTTTTCTCCCATATAATATGCCTCATTTCTATCTCCTAAGCAAATTAGTATTCCTATGCTAGGTTTCCCGCTTCTACCACATGCATTTAAAAGAGAACCAAATTCCCTTGCATCCCTTAAAATTGTTCCCTCTTCTTCCCTCAAAAGTGTATAAACTGAACCAAATAATTCTTCAATTATTTCACTTTTGGCTCCCTCTTTAGTTAAATAGGGGATAAGTATCTCGATAAGTTTCATTTTTTCTTCATAGGAGAGTTGAGAAATTGTCCTCCATCTTTCTCCATCTTTTAATTTAAAGTTAGAGGAAAGTAATGCTGCTAGACATGCGTCTGGATTACCGGAAAGCAATGGTATAAAAGGTGTATTTGTAGACGCTATCGCCTCATGAATAGGCTTTGTTTCTCTTCCATAAAAAACAAGGTCCTTTTCTTCTTTAATTAATCCTAATATTTTTGCATCTTTTAAAATAATTTTTTGATTTATTCCTATTAAGCTTCTTGACGGCCCTTGATCTTGTCTATCTGCAAGTGCTCCCACAATAGCTAATGCCGCACTACTTCGATTTGAACTATTAATTCTTTTGGCTACTAAGTATGCGACACCTGAGCCTGATATCTCAACTCCACCGTCTATTCCAAATTCATGTGGATTTAAAACTCTTATGTGTTCTAATTCTTCTTTACTACTTTGATGGTGATCAAGGATAATCCATTTATTTTCTAACTCCTTTTCAAGAATCTCAACGTACCCCATTCCAATATCTGTAAATATGTAAAAGTCATATTCTTGGTTCTTTAAGTTGGTTATGCAGTTTTGATTAAGTTCACTTAATGTTCTTATTATTGCTCTCCCCCCTTCATTGTATATACTCTTTCCAATAATACTTCCAGCGGTTAGTCCATCAGCATCTAAGTGGCAACATACTATTATCTGTTTTCTCTCATCTATAGCATTTTCAATAAGTTCTGAAATAGATTCACTTTTTTCTTTAAATTCTTTAAAGTCCATTTTTTAATCCTATTCCAATTGTGCAACCTGTGGTTTATATTTCCAGCTTTTGTCAAGTAATCCACTTCTTTTATAATACTTTGAAAGTCTATGGATTCTTGCTTCAACCAGCTCTAGTGCTCTTACATTTTTTCCATCTTTCTTGTGCTTTTTTAAATGTTGTTGTAAGTTTTCCGCTTTTCTAATAAGATTCTCTAAATCGTAAGGAATTTGTGGCATCATATTGTGTTCTCTTAATATTTCGCATATACTTTTTCCAGTTATTTGTTTTTGTAGTGGAATCCCATATTCGTCTCTAAGTTGTACCCCTATTTGGCTTGGTGTTAAGCCTTCATTAGCCATTTTAATTATAAGTGATGTTACCTCTTCTGGAGTGTATGTTACCCAAGGTGGACTAAGCCTATAAATGGGTCTAGTTGAATGCGATTTACCATCCTTATGACAATACTGTCTGGTCATGTTCAAGCACTCTTATTTAGGTATATTTAAATACATTTTTATACTTTTGAAATTGTTCATGAAAATTTGTGG
>JACIWG010000169.1 GCA_014361085.1 Nitrososphaeria archaeon | reverse complement strand
AAGAAAAATTTCAAACTTTATAAACTTGATAGAGTTCCTTACGTTGATCTAGTCGAGGGTGCTAAAAGTAGGCTTGTTGTTGGCGAAAAGGTATTAATAAGTTTTATTGAAATGGAGCCAAACATGTTCTTTCCATTACATACTCATGAAAGTGAACAGGTCATGATAGTCATAGAAGGCAGTATAACAGAATTTTTAGGTGACGAGAAAGTCTTGTTGAAGAAAGGAGATGCAGTCGTGATCGGAAGTGGGCTTCAACATGGAGGAAAGGTTTCCGAGGAGGGATGTAAAGCCATCGACATATTCGTACCTCCTAGGGAAGATTACATAAATAAACTAAAGGCTTTAGAATCTTCTAAAAGTCCACTTAATTTTGAGGGAACAGAAAATGTCTAACAACAAAGGGTTCGCATTCAGAGGCCTCGAATTCCATAATCGTAGGATGTGGCAATGGGGTTCTGTGAAAAGGGCTCTTGACTTCATGAAAGTATTTAAACTAAATGGCCTTATTTTTCACCAAAATGATATTCTAAACTATCTTGTTTTTCCAAGTGAATTATATCCTCCGATTATAAGTCAAGCCAAAAGTCGCTTTTTCTTTAATGGTGTTCGTTCTCTAAGTCTTATTCTCAATAACAGACTTTATATTCAAAGGGTTATACGGGAAGCAAAAAAGGTAGGTGTAAACTTTTATCTTGAAGTCAAAGAAATATGTTATCCTGCTGACTTCCTTACATGGTACCCCGAAGTACTTAAGCCTAACGGTGCAATTTGCACAACTAATCCCCTCTGGTGGAGTTATCTTGACGCTAAAGTGCGAGAACTTCTTGAAGTATTACCTGATCTTGCAGGATTAATTATTAGTCCTGCAACAGATGAAACCCAAGTTTCAATTCACCACAACACTTGTCAATGTAGACGTTGTCAAAATACTACCCCCCAAGAATGGTATAGAAGATTAATCGAAACCATTTATAAGCCTCTACATGCTAAAGGAAAGACGCTTGTTATAAGGGATTTCGTGAAATCTCCTTCTGATCATAGTATTTTAATGGACGCACTTATGGAATCTCCTAAAGACATAGTTATTAGCTTAAAGTTCGCTCCTCAAGATTACTTTCACACTTTTCCTAATAATCCTCGCATTGGGGAAGTTGGCAATCACCCCCAATGGGTTGAATTTGACTGTTGGGGTCAATTCTATGGATTAGGGTTTTTCCCTTGCAGTGTCGTGGAGGACATGCAAAAAAGAATGCAATACTGTTACACAAAAGGTGTCAGTGGAGTTCTATTTCGCACAGATCTAGAATATGTGGCGGAGAGTAGTACATTTAATAGCTTTAACTTACTCAATCTAATTGGTGGAGCATGTCTTGCACAAAACATAAACATGGACATAGATAAAATATATGAAAAATGGTTAGAATATGGCTTATTTTCACCATTGCATGATGAATCAGAAATGCGAGAACCAATTCACCCATCTTCGCCGACAGCCCTAAAAAATCTAAGAGACTTTATGAGAGCTTCATGGTCAGTGATGGAAAAGACTGTATACGTGAGGGGTTCACCGCTTACTTCAAACGGCACTTTTCCGTCGAACATTGATGAAGTAACAGAAATAATGGATTACAAATGCAGGTGGGTCCCTGGTTTTTCAAATCTTCTTGAGCCAACAGAAGAGAATTTGAAAGTTATATTTGAAGAAAAAGATTTAGCTCTAAAAGAAGTAGAACGACTTCCAAAAATATTGGCAGTAGAAGAGTTGGGTTTACCTCAAGAAATGGTCAGCGAATTAAAAATATTACTCAAGTTTTACGAAATGTATGTGAGAGGATTTCAACTCTGCACCCATGCAATCTTTTTAACAAAAAAAGCATTAAAGACAAAAGACAAAAAAGATGTCTGCATGATCCTTGAAGTATTGGAAAAACTTTCCGAATATAAGAACAATCTTTCAAAAGAACTGGAAGACACATCCTATACACATTTGACTTATCAAATGTTAAATTCTGACCGATTAGAAAAACTTGTGAAGGATATTAGATTCTTATTGAAAGCATCAAACCTCCTCTAATTTTAAAATTTGAATGCTAATGTATAATAAATGGTAGAAAAGTCTTGTATAACTCGAAGGAGTTAGGAGAATTAGTCACAGGTAATGGTCACTAAATACTCTAAGATTTTCCAAAGCCATCACTCTACTTTATTTTGCAATTGATAGTCTACTAATTTATGTTTCTATTCTATCTTTGAATGTGTTTAATGGAACGTTAGCTTAAGTAGGTTAATTTAGTTTAAATTAAAGAAGCATTAAAGTAAAATTAAAGTAAAATATTAATGGGAAATTTAAAAATTTTACTTAAGGGAATCAGGAAGAATACAATAAATTATAAATACATCCAACGAATCAAAGTATAGTATGAATGGGAAAGGAGGATTTGTGTTTCGAGGCCTAGAATTTCATAGCCACAGAATGTGGCAATGGAGTTCTGTGAAAAGAGCGATTAAACTCATGAAAGAATTGGATCTTAATGCTCTTATATTTCATCAGAACGATATTATCCAAAACTTGGTCCTACCAACTGAAGTTTATCCCCATTTAATTCGTATTGACGACCTCGGTCCAGAACGTATACTTTCATCGTTCATACGAACAATCAACTATTACAATAATAGAGTTTATATAGATAGAGTTATAACTGAAGCCAAAAGGTCTAATATCGATTTCTATTTAGAAGTTAAGGAAATAAGTTATCCAGATGATATTTTTGAACTGTATCCTGAGATAGTTAAACCTGATGGCAGTATTTGTCCTACAAATCCCTTCTGGTGGTACTATCTTGATGCAAAAATAAGAGAATTGTTTAATGTTTTACCTGATATAGCGGGAATAATAGTAAGCCCCGGAACAAATGAAACTAAGGTTTCCATTCAAGGTAATACTTGTAAATGTAAACGCTGCCAAATTACTAGGCCACAAGAATGGTATAAGAAACTAATTGAAACGATGTATAAACCTATTTCTGAAAAGAGGAAAATTCTTGCTGTGCGTGATTTTACAAAAACCCCTCAAGACCAAGATTTATTGATAAAAACTCTTATGGATTTCCCAAAGGATGT
>JACIWG010000168.1 GCA_014361085.1 Nitrososphaeria archaeon | reverse complement strand
ATAGAGATTCCTTCAATACCGAAATTTGTTGAAAAAAATTGGCTAGTATACAATGAACCAGAATATATAATTAAGCAGACTCTAAGTGTTGTAGTATTTTCTATGATTATCCTTGCAACATTATTGTTTTGGAGGTTTAGAGTTCCAGTCGCGATGTTTGGTGTTGCTATTATGCTTGTAGGTGGTCTAGTTGAACTTGACTTACTGGTTGAATATATGAATATGCCAGTAATTATCTTCCTTCTTTGTATGATGATAATTGTAAGTTATGTTCGTCGGCTAGGATTTTTTGATTTCATCCTAGAACGTACCATGATATTTACTAAATTTGAGCCAAAGGTTTTGCTTGTATTCTTTGTTCTTATGTCAGCTTTTATGGCGGCAGCTGTTGACGAGGTAAGCTCAATTCTCTTCATGAGTGTTCTAATATTTGATTTAGCGAAAAGGTTTGATATTGACCCCCTACCGTACCTTATGTGTTCAATTTTTGCGACAAACATTGGAAGTTCAGCGACAGTTTTAGGTAATCCTGTTGGAGTGTACGTTGCCTTTTATGCGAAACTTTCCTTTGATGATTTTCTAAAATGGTCTACTCCTGCGGCTGTACTTTCATCAGTAGTTCTTGTTCCAATTATGTTTAGACGGTACTCAAATTTTCTTTTAAGCTTTAGGCTTAAGCTTTCAAATTCTCTTTTATCCGATAAGGTTCCGTCTCTTTCTAGGGGTGCTAAAAATGGTGGCATAATATTTGCCTTTACACTTATAATGCTCGCTTTACATCATACTCTGGAATCATTCTTTCTTCTTCCAAAAAATTCTCTTCTTGTTGCAATACCTTTAGCAATAGCATCTTATACACTAATATCTTTAAAGGATAAAGCTATCGAATTTTTTGAAAAAAATGTTGAATGGTGGACGCTTGTCTATTTTATGTTCCTATTCTCTATTTCATCAACTTTTGAATTTACTGGTGTTTCAGCAAAAATATCTTTACTTTTTATAAACCTATATAATGCGATTTCCATTTTCTTACCCCCACAGCTGCTAATAGCGATATTCTTCTTTATTTGTGTAATAATTATAGGAATGCTTAGTGCTTTCCTTGACAATATTGTTGCAGTTGCCATCTTTTTGCCTATAATTTCTGAAATTGTTTCACTAGATATTCCTTTTGCTGGAATGCTATGGTGGAGTGCTTTGATTGGTGGATGCTATTTCGGTAATGCTACTCCAATAGGTTCTACAGCAAACATTGTGGTTTTAGGCCTATTTGATAAAAGGTATGGTAAATCCATACCATTTATTCAATGGTTTAAGATAGGTTTAGTAATAAGTTTGTTGACTTCTCTAATCGCATCATTGTATGTGCTTGCTGTAGGTTTTCTGTATGCCTAAAATTGTAGGCTTTTATATTTTTATATACCCTAGCTTTTTATATTTCTTGGTTGAAAATGAACCAACAGGGTTCAAAAACTTTTCTTGAAAGCTGGAATGATTTAGGGAATATTCTATTGAAAGTTGGAGACGCTCTAATAAGAATTGGCGTGTTTTTAGCCCTAGTATACGGTGTATACCATGCAATATATGCTGGTTGGAAAATTTTAAATGGAGCGCCAGTACATATTGGATCCGAACCGATCACTTCAATAATTAATTCAATCATAACATTTGTTTGTCTTGCAATACTTTATAGATTTGTTGAAAGGAAGATTTCCAGCAAAAGTTTTAGGATAGGTGGGCTTGCAGCCCTTATAGTTGGAGCAATACTATTGGTTGTAGCATCGATTGCAGGCTTCATAATAATATTCGGGGGCTTCTTTATAATCTTGGCTGTCGAAATACGCAGGCCAGCGGCATCCTTCTAGCAAGTAAAAATTATATAAATCAATTTTTTTTAAAATTGTATCATGTCCTCTTTTAGACGTTTGGAAAATCGTATTCTTTTAAGAAGGATGTTGTCTGAAAGGGGTTTTAATGTTAGAATGCACAGTTACGAATACTATGTCATAAGAGACAAGTTTGTTTCAGTAATTTTTCTTGAACCCGAATTTAATAGGGTGCTTGTTCATAAAATAAGTTGGAATCCTAAAAATTCAAGCCTGGCTGTAAAAGAAATATATTCTATAATTAAGGAAATCGATCCCAGTATTGAAGTTCATGTAGAAGAGGATAGGGAAAGTTAATCTATTCTCTAAACTTACGTATATGGTGGAAAGGAGCTATGTCTGATGAAATTTTCAGTGAATATGATCCTCTACATGCTGCCCTATATGTTTATGATGTTTGGAAAGCTTATGATGGTGTTCCAGCGTTAAATGGTTTATCACTTTATGTTAGAAAGGGTGAAATTTTAGGTCTTATTGGACCCAATGGTTCAGGTAAGACTACGAGTATAAAAATTATTCTTGGTCTAATTAAAAAGGACAGAGGTGTAGTCAATGTTCTCGGATACGATATAGATAAGAATCCTTTCGAATATAAGCAGTTCATAGGATATGTTCCTGAAGCTGCAACATTACCGGAATATTTGACCGCCTACGAGTTCCTTTACTATGTTGGTCGAATAAGAGGTGTTCCAGACAAAATTTTAAAAGATAGGATTGAATATCTACTTAAAATGTTCCATTTAGAGGACAAGAGGAGGGAACTGCTTATTTCCCTTTCTAAGGGAATGAGGCAAAAACTGGTTTTCTTATCATCACTTATTTGTGAGCCTAAGCTGCTGTTACTTGATGAACCCTTCATAGGAGTAGACCCTGAAGGCCAATATGAAATCAAATCTGTTCTCAAAAGACTTTCAGGAGAAGGCTGTTCTATTTTACTCTCAACACATTTGCTCGATTTTGCTGAAAGGTTCTGTGATAGGGTTGCCATAATAAGCAGAGGTAAAAATGTAGCTACGGGTGACCTAGAACATCTCAAACAACGTGTAAGCCTCGATAAGGATACTACACTTGAACAGATATTTTTAACTCTTACGAAGGAGCGTGAAAGCTAGTTAGTAAATGATAAAAGGACTGTGGAACAGAAGAGTTTCTTTAAACTTTTTAAAAGGTAGAAGTTTTTGGCCATTAAAGAAATCTATCTTTTAAGAATCAAGGCAACTTTCGGCCCTCTTAGAAAGTCTAAATCGAA
>JACIWG010000017.1:13240-16495 GCA_014361085.1 Nitrososphaeria archaeon | reverse complement strand
TCCCTTCGTCTTCTTTATGATATGATTAACATGTATTATTGCCAATGTTACTATGCCAAGGATTGTCGCGTAGGCAGCTATTAATGAGGCGGCCTGCGAAAGATTACTTGCTAATGGATCAAGGTAGATTTCAGGTGCAGAAACAAAGTAGGTTACTATCATTATTACACCAGTAACAAATATTAGGATTATAGGAAGTTCTTTATTTAGAAAGGTTGATGACATTTTTACATTCACCTCAGAATTTTAGGAGAGAGAGAAAGTCTACGCCAAGATTTTGTAGTATAAAGCCAGCAAGCAATAGTACAATTGTTATTACTTTTATTACATCTTGGCCGGCGATAGACCCCAAAAGTGGTTTGTCTTGCGAAACAACAGCACCTGCAGCAAATATTTCTTCTCCAATAAGTGTATAGTCACAGGCTACCACGAAAAAGGGTATCTGATAGGTCATTGCTGTTCCAGCTATTTGCATTGCACCCTCAATGAAGCCTTGTTCAGCAATTGCAAGCGCTTCAAAATAGAAGGGGCCTATCATTATGTTCGAAGCAGGTCTAACTCTTTCAAACAAGCCTAGAACACCTGAAGCATATGGCGCATTTGATGTCGCAATCGGGAAATATAACACTTTGGTTTCTGTTGCAACTGCTTCAGGTCGCCCTTCTAGGGTGTATGATTCTCTTAAAATTGATTCAACAAGAGGTATATGTTCACCGTATGCAAGTGTAACATATAGTGGCACCTTATACTTTGCAGTCAACCTTGAAACATATGTGAGAACACTTAAGCCTGCAAAAGTTTGTGCCGCAAAACCGGCTGTTGCCCCCGAAAAGCCGGCTGTTCCAGGAGTATAATGTACAGGTCTTCCTGTTTCTGCAGCACGTCCTATACTTTCTGGGATCGCTTCAAGACCAGCCATTTTTCTAATTTTTGGGACAGAACCTTTGACTGCTCTTGTCATAAAGAAGTAGACGATGAGAAATGATAGGAGGAGAAAGACGGCTCCAAATATTCGTCCAGCTATCAGCTGCATCTTTCCACCTATGACCAGTGGATAGCAGGTAGTAATTATTTAAATTTTATTTAAGAGAAGATAAAAAAAATTTTAAGAGGATTTGAAGTTTTCTAAAATTGTGGCCATTAAACGTATGCTTTCTCTGTATTGTGTTATTTTAATGTATTCGTTTGGAGCGTGGGCGAGGAAGCCGTAAGCGAATCCCGCTAGGACAAATGGGAGGTTTAGTGGAGGTTTTGAGAATATGTAGAATGGTGCTGAGCCCTCTAGTGTGGGGTAAACTAGTGGATTGTAGCCTAATTGTTTTAGAGAGTTTATAACTGATTTTGCTATATGTGAACTTGGGGGTGCTCTTGCCCATTCATAGGCCGATCTTTTGATCAATTTTATGTCATTAAACCCGTGCTCTTTCATATGGTTTTGGACGAGCGTCCAAACTTTCTCTGAGGTCATGTTTGGTACTAGGCGGATGTCCATCTTTATTCTTGCTTTCGCTGGAACAAGCGTTTTTGTTCCCGGACCAGTATACCCTGATACAATTCCGTCAATATTTAATGTTGGTTTAAAGTAATTTTCTATGTATAAGTCGAGACCTTGAAGGTCTCCTCTGAATTCTTTTATACCCAAAAATTCTTTAAACTTTTGTAAGTCTTTTCTTGCAGCAATATCTTTTACCATTTCTATTTCTTCGTTTGTTGGGGGACGAACATCATCGTATATGCCCTTGATTAGAATCCTATTTGATTCATCTTTCATTGTTTTAAGGACCCATACGAGCTTCCAGACAGGATTTGGTACTATTGTGGCAAGGCTTCCATGAACATCACGTGAACCCATTTCAGCTTCCATTTCGAAATAGAGTAGACCTTTTACACCTAGGTGTACCGCTGGCGTATCATCTTCTTCTTGGTCGTTTCCATGCATGTACACTGCATCACATTTCTTTAAATCGTCTTCATACATTTTAACAAATTCGGGAATATGTGGACTACCAAGTTCCTCTTCACCTTCTATTATAAAAACCAAATTTACTGGGAATTCACCGTAAACGTTAAGATACGATTCTAGGCCCTTAAACATACCCATAACTGGGCCTTTTGTGTTGACAGCGCCTCTAGCAATCACTTTTCCGTCCACAATTCTTGCAGCAAAGGGTGGGGAAATCCATTCTTCTAGGGGCTCCGGAGGTTGAACATCATACATGTTATAGAGTACTAGTGTTTTTTCTGCATTCTTTGAGGTTATTGTGCCATATACTATGGGGTGGCCGTCTTTAAATCTTACAAGACGAACATCCTTTGAGCCCAACCTTCTTATATATTCTGCTGTCATTTGGGCAGTTTCCTCTATACCTTCACCAGTTGCTGAAATACTGGGCTGAGATAGATATTGTTGTAATTCTTTTACGTATTTTTCAAAATTTTTGTCTATATCTTCATAGACTTTTCCAATCATACTTTGGTTCAATTTTGTTCGACCGTACAAGACAAAAATAAATTTATAAATTTTTCACTGAATTTAAGGGAAAAGTTAAAATGTGATAATAAGCACCACCCTAAAAGTCGGATGATGCAGTCAGTGCAGAATCTACAAAAGAATGTAGAAAATTTGAGACTAATTTTAGCCACAGATGTTGGTAGCACTACAACAAAGGCAAGGCTTTTTAGAAAAATGGATAACGGCGAGTACAGGTTTGTTTCAAGCGGTGAGGCTCCAACAACTGTCGAGAAACCCTTTGAAGATGTCACAGTTGGTTTAAGGAACGCGGTTAGAGAGATAGAGGAACTTTCAGGCTATAAACTTTTGGCAGATTCGGGTGAAACCAAAATTTTGATGCCATTTAATGGAAAAGATGCTGGAGTCGACCTTTACGTTAGTACCAGTAGTGCAGGGGGAGGATTACAGATGATAGTAGCAGGAGTTGTTAAGACCATGACCACCGAAAGTTCAGAAAGAGCTGCTTTAGGTGCAGGCGCTATAATTATGGATAGTCTTTCAATCGATGATGGGATACCACTTCATAAAAAGATTGAGAAGCTAAGATTTCTAAGGCCTGATATGATTTTACTTGCAGGTGGTACAGACGGAGGCACTAAGACACATGTTTTAGAAATGGCAGAAATCATTAGGGCCGCCGAGCCAAAACCAAGATTTGGCATAAGTTATAGGCTTCCAGTTGTTTTTGCAGGAAACAAGCTTGCAGCACCTGACATTGAAAATATGTTAAATGAAAAGTTTTT
>JACIWG010000017.1:0-13230 GCA_014361085.1 Nitrososphaeria archaeon | reverse complement strand
AGAAAATATTAGACCTGTTTTAGAAATAGAGAATGTTGAACCTGCAAGAAATATTATACATGAAATTTTTATGGAGCATGTGATGTCTCATGCTCCAGGTTACGAGAAGCTTGTCAGACTTGTTTCAGTACCTGTTATGCCCACTCCAGCAGGGGAGGGTAAAATGATGAGGACTATTGCAGAAGCATATGGCATAAATGTTCTGGGTGTTGGATTAGGTGGAGCGACAACAAACATTTACTCTGTTTATGAAAATAAGTTTGTTAGATCTGTTAGCGCGAATCTTGGAATGAGCTATAGTATAGGTAATGTTTTGAAGTCAGCAGGAATCAAAAATATTGTTAGATGGCTTCCATTTGAGATAAATGAGGATGAATTATATGATAGGATAGGGAATAAGATGATAAGGCCTACAACAATTCCTCAAACGCTTGAAGACCTTTTAATTGAGCATGCTATAGCAAGGGAAGCGATAAGGCTCGGGTTCCAACATCATAAGTCTTTGGCAAGAGAATTAAAGGGAGTACGTCACGAGAGAACTATTTCAGATGTTTTCGAGCAGGAAATAAAGGAGACGTACATTGATATGAAGAAAATACATATGATAATTGGTACAGGAGGACTTCTTTCTCATACACCGAGAAGACAGCAGGCGGCATTAATTTTAATTGACGCTTTCCAAGCTGAGGGGATAGTAAAGTTAACGGTTGATAGTGCTTTTATGATGCCGCACCTTGGGGTACTTTCTACAGTTCATCCAAAGGCAGCATTGGATGTACTTGAAAAGGACTGTTTAGTTAGATTAGGTACAGCAATAGTTTTTAGTGGAGTTTCAGAGAAAGGCAAGAGTATTGGGCATGTAGAGCTAAGGACAGAAGATAAAACTTATGAAATAAATGTGAAATATGGGGAAATATATTCTATTCCAATAGGCTTTAACATGAAAGTTAGCTTGCAAGTTAAGCCAGAAAACAATTTTGACGTAGGAGACGGAAAAGGTAAAACGATTACAACAAATGTGGAGGGAGGAGTTGTTGGTATAATAGTAGATGGGAGAGGGAGACCGCTTACGCTTCCAGAAAAATTTGATGAAAGAAAAGATAGTCTTCTTAAATGGTTTAGTGCCGTAAACGCTTACCCTCTAATGAGGTGATAAGGTATGAGTAGCACATATTCTACACACGCATATACACCAGGATTAAGGGTTTGCTGGTGCACAACCTTAAGGAAAGAAAGAAGACTTCCATTACCGGGTGAAATACTGGTAAAAAAAGGTGAGAATGTCACGCAAGATGATATAGTTGCAAGAACACAGATTCCTGGAGAGGTTCAGATTGTTAATGCTGCAAGCATTTTAGAAATTGAACCTGAGGAAATTGAAAGATACATGGTTAAAAAATTGGGTGAAAAAGTGGATAAGGATGAAATTTTAGCCTTTAGGAAAGGCTTTTTTGGATTAACAACAAAATATGTAAGATCACCTATAAAGGGAAAAATAGAATACCTTTCTCAAGCAACGGGAAATATAAGTATTAGGGCAGAACCAACTAAAATTGAAATCGACGCATATATTCCAGGTGTAGTAGTTGATGTCCTATCAAATGAAGCGGTTACAGTTGAAACTAAAGCAGCCTTGATAGAAGGTATTTTTGGAATTGGAGGTGAAAAGAAGGGTGAAATATATGTGGCCGTCAAGGAGCCATCACATGAAATTTTGCCAGAAGATATTAACGAAAATTGTAGAGGAAAAATTATTGTTGGAGGAGCAACTGCAAAATTTGAAGCCATAAAAAAGGCAATCGATTATGGAGCTAAAGGACTTATAGTTGGAGGCCTAGCGTTTAAGCAAATTAAAGAAATTTTAGGCTATGAGATAGGGGTTGCTATAACAGGGCACGAGAATTTACCATTAACAATAATATTAACTGAAGGATTTGGGAAACTTGAAATGGCTAAAAAAACCTTTAATATTCTTAAAACTTTTGAAGGATACATGGCTTCTATAAATGGTGCAACACAAATAAGGGCTGGAGTAATAAGGCCGGAAATAATAATCCCACTTAAAAAAGAAGAATGTGAAGAAGAGTCAGAAATATTATCGAGTAGTATAAGGCCTGGAACAAAGGTTAGAATAATAAGGCACCCCTACTTTGGATGCTTAGGCAAAGTAGTTGATTTGCCGATAGAAATCGATTGCGTTGAAGCAGAATGTAAGGTTAGAGTTGCGATTATAGAATTGCAGGATGGTAGGAGAGTAAAGGTGCCTCGTGCGAATATAGAGCTTTTTGACTGGTGATTTATTGTCAAATAAGAATGAAAGCTACTATTTTGACTATTTTGTTAGTGCATTATTCTTTTTTTCTTCAACAATCCTAGCCTTGAACATCCTCGGATATTTTTCCATGGACCCAAATTATTTTGTGCTTGCAAATTACCTAATATGCACATTTATTGGGATTATTTCTTTAAAGCTTTTGATAAAAAGAACTGGAAAAGCAGGATACAAACAGATTATAGTATACGCCGTTATTATCGCCGCCTTCTCTGAACTTATGTTATCTTTGGTATACAACACGTTCTTTAGCCCAATTCTGACATTTGCTCCTATAATAACAGCTGGACTTATTCTAATATTAATTGAAAAAATTTCGGAAAAATAGAATTATATACTCTTTTCCTTTTCTTTGTTAGATTCAGACAGTTCTTCAATTTTAGAGAGAAGCTTCTCTATATCTTCTCTTTTTTCAAATATACTCAAGTAATTAAAACTTTCAGGCCCAAGCAGGTAAAGGAATGGCGCAAAAATGATGTAGCTTATCTGAGTGCCAACGAATGCAACAGGCTTTATAGATTCTAGGAAGAAAATGGCTGGCACCTCCAAACGTTTTTCTACAATTTTCTTTGCAATCTTTTCAATAAGTTTATTCTTGTCATCTTCTGAAAACTCCTTCTGCCAAAACATACTTTTATACCTTCGGCTCAAATAACTTATAAGTTTTAAGTTAAAAATTGTTTGCTTTAAGCAACAAAGCTTAAATATAATATTTATTTTTCATGAAAGCGAATAACCTTGAATGGTGCTGAATTTATTGCAAAAACATTAAAGAACATTGGAGTAGATTTTGTTTCAACCTTATGTGGTAATGGACTACATCTCCTATATCCTGAGCTTGTTAAAGCTGGCATAAGGCTTATCGATGTTCGCCATGAGCAGGCTGCAGCATATATTGCTGACACATATGCTAGACTTACTGGAAGGATAGGAGTTTGCATTGTTAGTAGTGGTGTTGCACATGCTATGGCCTTATCTGGCTTGGTTAATTCATACTTTGATAAAGCGCCTGTTCTTCTAATTACTGGTGCAAGTAGTGGATATGGCTGTGGTAAAGGTGTTTTCCAAGAATTTGATCAAGTTAGACTTGCATCACCAGTTTGCAAATATTCTGAGACCGTAAATTCTTGTGAAGAACTGGTTTTCAAGTTAAGGCAAGCAATTTCTTTTGCATTGACTGGCACAACTGGCCCTGTTCATCTTACAGTCCCTGAAAATGTTTTAAGAGAAGAAGTTAATGAGATAGATTTTGGTAAGCCGATAGTGGAAAGTGTTTCAGCTTTAGGCCAGATAAGGGATGATATTATAGGGGAGGTCATTGAACTCTTAAATAGGTCATTTAAGCCTCTTCTCATTTTGGGAGGAAATCTTTTTTATTATGGAAAAGAGGCTGCTGAAAAGGTTTTAGAGTTTGCTGAAACCTTTTCTATACCTTTTATGGTGCCAATTTGGGATCGTGGGGTTGTTGATAAGCCTAGCATTAACTTTATGGGAGTTATAGGTGCTGCAAGTGGTAGTCCAAAGCTTTTAAGTGATGCGGACCTAATAATTTTGGTTGGAGCACGTGTTGATTATAGAATAGGATTTCTTACACCACCCAATATTAGAGAGGATGCGAAGATTATTAGAATTGATTTTGACATACAACAGATGTTTCAAGGTGTTGACCCTGATGTTTCTATCATAACGGAACCAAAAATAACATTCATGAAGATTAAGGATGCAGCCCTTAGAAGGGGTATTCAACCTAAAAATGATTGGATAGCTGAGGCTAGAAAAAGGTATCTGACATTTAGAGAAAAGTTTGAGAATGTTCCAAATGAAATTGATGGTAAACTAACTGGTAAAGGATTGGTTGAAGCGATTAAATCTTTCACAAGCAATACAGTATTTTTGGTTGATGGAGGAAATATTGGTCAATGGGTTCACATGCTTGCTGAAAGCTATCCAAGAAATTGGATAACATGTGGTGCGAGTGGTGTTGTTGGATGGGGTTTGCCTGGAGCTATTGGAGCTAAACTGGCTTTTCCCGATAAGAAGGTTTTACTTTTATCTGGTGATGGAGCGTTTGGATTTACTTTAGGAGAAATCTATACTGCTATTAAACATGGCATACATTTTGTTTCTGTAGTGGCTGTTGACGAGGCATGGGGTATTGTTGTCAGTAGCCAGAAGCGTTTGGTTGGAGAAGAGGGTGTTATTGCAAGCTATCTTCCAAATATAAGATATGATAGGGTTGCTGAAGCTTTTGGTGCAAAAGGCTTTTTTGTAGAAGATGCTGTAAGTTTAAAGAAGGCTATCATTGAAGGTTTTAACTGTAAAAGGCCTGCAGTTATTCATGTACCTATAGTTTGGGGTGGGCCAAGGGATCTAGCAAAATAAGGCACTATACGCTTAGATAAATTTTTAGAAAGGAAAACTTTGTAATATCACTACAAAAATTTTTGAATATACGAGATAGTGCCATCCATCTCACATAACCTTTGGAATTCGTCTATCACAACAACAGATTTTACCTCAAACCTTTTAGCCAAATATTCTAAAAAAATGATATAAAATCCTTAAACCTAAATCTCTTAAAAAATCATACTCTACAATCCTAGACAGTTCACATAATATAGTTTCTTCACCACCTCTTGTAACATAAAAATATAGGCCATTTTTGCCGTCTAGAAATTCTAAAAGTAGCCTTGTTTTACCAACACTTCGTCTTCCATAAACTATAACCAGTTGCGGCCTTTCTTCCTTATACAATCTTTCTAAAATCGACAACTCGCTTTTCGATTTATAAATCTTACAGTCATGATTGTAAGATTCTAAAATCTACTTATACAAAGGTTACTATCTTTGGTTAGGATATTGGAAGGTAATTGTCACCTCAAAACGTATAAGTATACACTTTATTAATTTAATTAATTTATAAAACCTTAGCCACTTCTAGTAAAGTTGGAAGATGAATAATGTTCAAAAAGAACAAATTTATATATGACATAATTTTCGATTATGTTTGATGGCAAGAAAAATTTTTATAGCATTATTTCTGGTGCTGGTATTCAGCTTTATCATCTTAGATGTTGCGCAAGTTGATTGTCCACAATGTGAAGGAAAAGGTAGTATTAAGGCATATTCAAATGTTGTTAGCTTAGAAGGTGTTGTTGTAAACTATACTACTACTGCATGCGGTTACGAGTGGTGGGATGTTACAGTATACTTAAAAAGTAATGTTGACAGGAACTTAACTGTAAAAGTTTATGTTACACCCTTTGATTCAAAAAGTAATAAAACATATAGTACAATTACATGGAACGTTTATGTTGGTGCATACGAGAACAAGAGTGTTAGTGGAACTGTTACAGTACCCGATTTTTACGGTTCACTACAGCATTCAGATCTTAAAGTTTTAGTGAATGTTGCAAGTGAAGAGAATGTTGGAGAAGAGTTTATTACATGTCCGTTATGTAAAGGAAACGGTATGGTTCCATTACTCGATTTTATAAGATTCTATTTTGGAGGAAGTTAGTAGCTAAATTTTTAGTACCATGTCAATAGCTTTTGGAATATATGATATTATTTTGTTTACTCTTGTTCTTGGCGTGGGATTAGATAATAGTCCAGCAATCCTATTTATTTTACACGCATAGAATGCTGCCTTTTCTAGTGATAGACCATGAGCTATTAAGCCAGTCAAAATTCCAGTCAAAGTGTCTCCTGTTCCACCAATAGGTTCTAGGGAAGGTACCATCGGATCATCTATCTTAAAAAGTATTTTTCCATCTAAAACAATATAGTCTATGGCACCCTTTATAACAAGCATTTTTGGTAGACCCTCTACATTCTTCACCTTCTCAATAAGCGATTCGACATCGATAGAGTCTATTTCGAACAAGTGCCTTTCCATATACGCTGGATGTACTGCATTCTTGTCAGCTAAAAAAGCCATCTCCCCAGGGTCAGGTGTAAATATATCACAAACATGCCCCATTTTAGATGCTTTAAAAGCGTACATGAATCCAGCATCAGCTACAACAATAGGTTTAGGACTCATTTTCTGCAACTTTAAAGCTAATGTCTTTGCTAAAGTTATGATGGGCATAACATAATGTAGTGTAAGTACATTTGGTTTAAATTCTTCAATTTTTTCTGTAAGCTTTTGATAAAGTATTCTGCTTCCATCAGCTTTACCTATATCTCCTACTGTCAGGAGAGTTGGAGATTCGCCTTTAAAATGCGCTAGGGTCAAGTATGCAGCTGAATATAGTGATAGTGTACCCATTCCAACAGGCAAAGTCCGTTCCTTAAGAACTAGATCTTTGCCATCAAATGATGGTGTGCCTAAATATATTGGAAAATTTTCAACTGGAACTGTTCCAACGATTAAAGTTTTCATAAAATTTTAGCGCCTCCTCAAAAGCCTTACCAAGAGAGTAAGCACAAAGTGAATAGCCTATTGTAGTAGGATTTTTTGCTTCAAAAATTTTTTTTCCAACAAGCTGGAGAAACAGGTATGGTACATCCGGGCATCCGCCTCCAGAAATGTTTAAGATAGTTCCATCACATTTATCTATTGTAATCTTCATTGAACCACATCTAAACATTATAGAGTCACCATAATCAAACTTTTTAACCATATCAAGCGGTTTAGTTGAAACTTTAACTGAATCAACGATATTAGAGTATTGGACACCATTCTCCATTAAAGCCCTTTCAACAGCAGGCCTTTCATTCAAGTTAAATGAAATCGCTAGGTCACAGCCTTTAACCACATCCTTTGGAGGAAGTGTAAGTTCTATTTGGAAACCTGAAGCTTTTAAAACCTTTTCTGCCTTAAAAGCGTCTTTTACATGACCAAAAATTATTAGTCCTCTTTCCATGAGATAAGAAAGGATAAAAGCTTGTTATTTAAACATTAAAAATATAAGGGGGGAAATTTATGAACCCCTATACTTCTTAAGCCATTCGTCAGCGTATTGTATACCCCACTTCGCCATTGTTTCAGCTTTGGGGAAGCCTTTTTCGTCCAAGCCTCTGTTGGCATAGAACTTTGCTAGAAGCTCTTTCATCTTCTCTTCAGTGACCTGTGATGGTTGTCCAGCGAGTGGACCGCTTGGTATTGGTTCAAGCCATCTTCTTGGCCAAAGGTTATCCCATTGTTCAGCGGGATTCGTTAACCCTTGTGTAACTATGTTGAATGTTCTTTCTAGACACCAAATCCTTTCACCAGCATTATTCACGTCAGCTTCTGTGTATGTCCATCCCGTTAATGCTGTAAGTAGGGCCGCAATTTCTTTTGCACCACCAATTGTGCCTGCAGCAAAGGTGCATCCTACAAGGGAACCATACATTGCCCTATACGGAACTACTGCATCATAGCCTTCTGTATGTGCACCTGGTCTTTCGGTGTGGATGTATTCGTCAACCTTCTTACATCTTCCACTTCTTGGATCATGTGCTGGTTGACCATATCTTTTGATTGTTTGAGAATAGTACATTATCTGTGGATTGTTCTTCTTTTCAGCAAAATATTTTGCTGTCTCATAAGTTCCTTTTCTTAATGCCTGGAATAGTGGGTCATCGCTTGTGACAAGTTGTTTCATAATCCATGCAAATGCCTTATGGTTACCCCATATTAGGTCGCCAACTTCAGGCGGCAATTTAAGGTCTTCTTTAGTGATTAGGTTGCGTTGTCTAAGCTCCATTAGAAGACTTATATGGTTACCGCCTTCGATATAGTCGAGGCCGTATCGGTCGAAAATGCTTACAGCATATATGAACCTGCTTGCACATTCGTAATCAGTTAACACATCCGCTAATTTAGCGTTTCGTGGATCCTTGCCTGGGAATAGGTCATCTGGCATCGCAAAATCCAATAATCCACCTACATTCCCTTGCGCTTCCCAGTCTGGTATATCATTTAATGTACCATCTAGTTCTGGATCCTTGTTCGTCACCCTTGAGGTTACGAAACAGTTTTGGCATCCTATTGAGCAGCAGGAGTCCTTTCTAACCCAGAAACCTGTTTCTAAGAAAGCTCCAGTAAGTGGTTTCACGGATCTTGGATCATGCCATGCGATATACTGCCAGTTTCTTATACCATATGCGCTTTCATAGTTTGTTGCAGTTGCAGGCAAGTTTCCTGTACCATATGTTCTCCATCTAATCTGTAGTTTTTGGTTTGCAATTATCGTCTTTATAATATCTAGGACCTTTGTTTTATCGTATACTTTGTGGCCTTTTGTCCCTCTTATTGTTATAGCCTTTAGATTCTTTGAGCCCATTATTGCACCGCTACCATATCTGCCGTGTGCGTGAGAGCCTTCTGTCATTATGTTAGCGTACCATACACCCTTTTCTCCACCTGGACCAATACTCAATACTTTTGCAAGCCTCTTTTCTCCTATTGCATAGGGTGGATTTGCGCGTACACCCCACCAGTCCCACATTGATACAGCATTCCCGTTAGCATCTTTTCCTGTTGGAAGGTTTTCTTTTGTTAGTACTCTTTCTTTTCTATATTCTAGTGGGCTGGTTGTATATGGTACCATGCCCTTTAGAATTATTTCTGTTTCCTCACTGTCTTTGCCTTTCAAGTCTTTTGCATCATGGAATTCGACTTTATCGTCTACGATTGAAACCCATAGTAGGTCCTTTGCTTTTCCAACAACCTGTATTCCATCGTATCCAGCAAATTTTATTTCCGAATTAGCGTACCCTCCACTATAGGATACACACATGAAATTGTATGGCGATTTTGTTACTGCAACAGACTGTGTTCCTGGAACAATACCGTTGAACGGCCCAACCATTATCTGTAGAATGTTTCTGGGATCAAAGGGTGGCACATCTGGTGAGACGACACCTTCTTTGAATAGCCAGTAGAGGCCTAACCCTACTCCACCAATATGCGTCTTATATATTTCAGGATCTGTTTCGACAATGGTAGCCTTCTCCTGTGTCATGTCAATTCTTAATAGCTTTCCGGTTACACCAAAAAATTCTGCTGTCATTTTACCACCTTCTCCAAATGATAGAATTTACGATATAAGAGTTCCGCTAACTCTCTAGGCCTGTATGCATAGTATCTTCCATTCTGCTGAGGCGGCTCAAAGCGTATTGCCTGCTCTGGACACGCGTTAACACATTCTGGCATTCCAGCACACATTGTACAAACCATAGCCCTCTTTATACCCTTCTCGTCTGGAGGAGCGAAGAAGATTCCACTACCGAACTGTTCTTCACATATTTCGAGGCATCTTCCACAATTGTCTAGGCCGGAGCATATTGCAGGGTCAACCCACCTGTACCCGTTTCCAACCTTACCAGGTTCCTTAACATCCTTAACGGTCTGAAGCGCACCTGTGGGACAAACATATTCGCATGGAGCCTTGCTTGTCCCCTCAACCCACTCTTCTAGCGTACAATATCTGCAGAACATGGGGAAGCTTATGTATGGGTACTTGTGAACTCTTATCCTTGCATACTCTAGATTTACTCCAGGGAAGTTTTCTGGCTGATACTTTAGTGCACAAGTAAACTCGCATATTCTACAACCAGTACATCTCTGATAGTCTATAACCTTGTGGTAACCCTGTTTTGGTTCTGTTACTCTTCTGAGTGGCACAATAGCTTCTGGTGCTGCTGTAACTGTTGCACCAGGCTGTGTCGCAGTTGAAGTAACTGTTGATGTGACGGTTGAAGTGATTGTTGAAACTACGCCTTCCGCTGGTTTACTAAGCCATCCAGCTAGAAAGCCTACTGCTAGGCCGCCTACGACTGCAATCCCCAAGAAAGCTCTTCTACCAACACTTCCAGATTTATTTTCTTTAATTGTTTCCATATGATTGGAGATAAAAAAGTTGAGGCTTATAAACTTTTATTTTTATTATATATTTAAGTAAAAATATAACAGTGTTATAGGATTATAAATTAAAAATTATAAAAAAATTTAAAAATAGCGATATAAATGACTATTAATAATGGTTGCCGACAAAGTTAAGTCAGTATTGTATAGGATACTGCTTATAATGGGTATTTGTACTTTTATCTTATCAGCGATTAGGCCTTGGTGGATCGCGACCTTTCAACCTATCTTTTCTCCTGGAACAACGTATGTTTTGATCTATGCTTATGGGCTTATACATAATGCTAAACTTCTGGCACCTTATTTGGCCGCATATGAGACGCCTCCGACACTTATGATGCTTGCACAAATAGTTCTCGGAGTGTTCGCAATACTTCTTATTATAGCACTTTTTGTGAAAAATAAATGGGGGCATCGGATAGTAGGGGTAATTGGTTTAATCTATCTAGTTTGGTCTCTAGGTTTTATACCAGTAATTTATGAAGGGACTGGAAGGGCTCCGATTCCAGGTGCAAGGTTTCCTGTGCAAGGCCAAATTAGGATACATGCGGACATTGAAGAATTAATAATAACTGCCTCTTTCCAAGACGGATACTTTCTCGCCATAATAACATCAATACTATTAATATTACTTTTTGTATGGAAAGAATATAGTTATAGGAAGGGTAAGAGTGTCTCTAAATAACTTTAAATAATTTTGAAAAAGTTTAGAAAGAAAAGATAGAAATTACTATTTCTTCTAGGAAGAGGATAAAGTAGATTATTCCAATATAGAAGCCTATAAGATATATTACAGAGTCAAGGTTTCCAGAGCCTGCTTTCACGTGCATTCTAAAGGGGCAACCGTCTACATATGTTGAGATTATGCCAAGACCTAAGGAGCCTATAAATATAAGCAGAATTTTTGAAATTTTTGTGAAAAGTTTTGTTTTAAGGAAAATTGGGAAGTTTTGGAAGACTGTGGGATTTATAAAACTTAGTGTGGAGAAGCCAATAAGTCCTCCTACTAGTATTCCGATTATACCAGTGAACATTTCTTTGTGTCTTAACAGAATTAGGTTTCTTATTCCTGCCATTGTACAAAATCTGCTAGAATATCCTATGAAACCGATTATTGCACCAATTGTGAATGATGCTATCATGAAATAGGTTAGCGAATACGACATATTTTCACCTTCTCATCAATTTTATTGCTAAAAATATTCCTAACATATATCCTATAACTCCAAAAAGAACTTCTAGGTCTCCAAATGATAATAGAACGAAAAGTCTTACTGGACAGAATGTTGCGATTAGACCGAAGACTGCTGAGGCAAAACCTAGTGCAAACATTGTAAATAAATTACTTTTTTCTATTTTTACTACATGAAATTCTCTATAAACTTTTGAGGCAATAAATGATCCTGATATAACGCCAAATGTGGAGAGGAAGGGTAATATATATTCACTTATTTTGTATCTAGTAAAAACACTTGTAAGCCAAAGCATTAGGTCTCGGGAATGGCCGATGGTACAGTATGCGTAAGCGTCCTTCCAAGTGTATCCGAGAAAGGCTTGAGAGAAAGCAAATATCAAGCCAAATATAAGTCCTGCGTAAAATGGTTTAACTTTCATGGACATGTAAGTTGTATATTAAATTATTTATGTCTTTAAATGTTTTATTATAGAAGGATATAGTGTTTTGTGGTGCAATATGTCATTTTTAAATGAGGGTCCTAGAGTTGATAGGAGACTTCTTTTTAAGTCATTTATAGCTCCATCAAAACTTTTAGCTACACTTTTGAAACAGAACATTACTGTATTATCTTGTAATTGTAGGGGAAAGAGTATTATTGATTTTGAGGATGTTGAAACATTCATTAGGGATATTGGGATTAAAGATGTTATTTCTTATGACAGTTTATGTAGTTTGGAGGGGATAGAATTTTACAAAAATGTTTTAAACAACTTTCCAAAAAAGCTTATTGTATTAGCGTGCTCGAAAAGAAACTTTAAAGACATTGCAGATGGGATGAGCTATCCTTTAGAAAATCTTTATGTTTTGGAAATTCAAGAATTATGTGGATTTGTGCACAACGACCTATTTAAGGCGACAGAAAAAGCTAAGAGAATGATCGCATCATATATTGCACAAAACTTTTCTCAAACCCAGAAAGAGGTTGGAGGAATTGTCCTTGCTAGAAGTAAGGGTCTGGAGGCGACATAAGAACATTATATGGTAAACTTGAACTATGTCTTTCTTTTAAAGGAGCATGTTCAAGCTGTATAAGCTATTGCCCACGTGATGCAATATCATCAAACACAGGTCTCTTGGTTGATAGAAGATTATGTAATGTATGCAGTGTTTGTGAAAGTGTCTGCTTACAGGATGTATTTTATACTTACCCGTTTAACCCTGATTTTAGGGTGGGCGTAGACTATCTACTAAAAGAAAGTTGGAAGACTTCAGGAGTTAAGAAAGGAAAGAATGTTTTTGAATATAATATTTTGGTTTTTGCTTGTGGAGAAGAGGTTAAGAATACTTTTATAAAAGCGGGTATTGTTGGACAAAAATATAGGGAAGAAATACTACCAATTTTCCTTCCCTCACCTTCTACAATAACAGTGAATCTCATACTAGAGGCTTTCAATATGGGTGCACAAAAGGTGATTTTATTTGGAGACAATTCGTGCCCGCCTAAAATTAGATCTTATGTTGAAAATGCTGTAATAGCTTGCAAAATGATATCATCCAAGCTCAATGATAGGATTAGATGCTTTTGGATTAAAGAAAATGATGTAACAACAGTTCTAAACATTTTTGGAGAAGAAACTGAAAATGTTGGACACGAATTGTTGGGGAAACAAGAGAGTAGTGTAGATTATGTTAGTAAAAGGAGTGAGCTTGTAGACTTAATTAGGAGTCTATCAGATAAAGAAGTAATACCTTCTTCTAAGCTAACACCTTTCGGATTTATTGAAATCAATAAGAGTGATTGCAGTTTATGTGGTAAATGTGCTAATATTTGCCCAACTAACGCTTTAACACTTCATGAGGGAC
>JACIWG010000167.1 GCA_014361085.1 Nitrososphaeria archaeon | reverse complement strand
TAGGATAGTAGACGATCATAAGCTTTGTGGAATCAGAGGGACATGGTTTTATGCTTGAAAGTCCTTCACCTTCTTCTAAAACATCGTTGGCTATGCCTTCATCAACTAATTTATAGATTTCATTTAATATACTACTTTTTTCATTATATAATATTGGGCATTCGCTTGGGTCAAGGTCGCCTCTGGCTATAGCTAACGCTGCCTGTCTACAGCTACAGTGGCCGCAGAGGCCACAATCTTCTAAAGGCATTTTTGCAACTAATTCCTGCATAAAATGCATTTAAGACACCATGGTGTCTACGGTCTTTTTTAATGCCATCGTGAACGCCATACTTTTGCAATCAAATTATTTAAACTCTAATTATTATCAATTTTTGCAAATAAATTTATGTTTAAAAATATAATAAAGGGATGTTAAAGGAAAAAATTTTTATACTATTAGTTTAATAGTAAAAGTAAGTGTATGAATATGGTTTCTGAAGAGTTGAAGAAGTTATTAAATGAAGCGATTGCTAGGGAAATTCAAGTAAGTATACAGTACATGTGGCAGCATGTTCAATGGAGGGGTGCTAAAGCTTATGCATTAAATGAACAATTCAAAAATATTGCTATTCAGGAGATGAAGCATTCTGAAATGATTGCTGAACGTCTTTTCTATCTAGGCGGTATTCCCACAACAAAGCCTTCTCCCATTTTTGTTGGAGAAAGCCTAAAGGATATGCTTGCACAAGATGTTAAGGATGAAGAAAATGCAATAAAATTGTATAAGACGATAATCCAGAAGGCTGAAAGTGAAGGTGATACTACAACAGCACATCTTTTTAGAGACATTCTAGAAGATGAGGAAGAACATCACGACTTTTTCACTTCAGCACTAGAAGAATCATAGCATTTTTTCCGTTACCCTCTTTATTTTTCAAATTTCATGTCTGTTTCAAACAATTTTGTTTCTAAAGCCTTTTCAATCTCATTTTGTAATTTTGATATCTTCACTTTAAAGTCTTCTAATATTCTTGAAGCCTCATCAAATACGAGTTTCAATTTTTCTTTTTCAAAAAGAAAGGTCTTCTCTAATCTAATGGGTACAATCAGCAGTACTTTACCCTTTAACTCTAAATGAGACCCCATGGGACTGTCCATAAATATTTTACTTTCCTTGAAACCAGTATTTCTGGCAACCTTAACCAGCTTTATAGCAGTATCTACATTATAGCATGATACATGAATTATTGGAGGTTGTACGAAAAGCCACAAATTTTCATCCTCTAAAGCAAGTACCTTTTCTAGAATATCCTGTCTTACTTGTTCATTGATTTCATGAAACTTGAACATGATTTTAACGTTCCTTTTTCTCCAAGGTACACGTGATGCTAAAATCAATATTCTTCCAGAACAGCTGCTAGTTGGATACGCGTCCTTTAGTTTAAATAATGTTTTTATTACAGGTATCATTTCCTTGTCAAAATATCCTGAAACAATATCCTTCTCCATTCTCTTGTAAAATGATATCTTACGTTTTTCCCATTTCTCTCTAAATTCTGTCAATACAGCTTAGCTAATCTTTATTGTATTAATATTTTTATTCCCTAAAGTTGATAATTTGATGTGATGTCTTTATCTGTTAAGGTACTAAATATATTGTCTGGCAAGAGAGCTGCTATCTTGAATAGGCTTGATGCAGAAGGCTTTGGAATAAACTTACATGATAGGATAAAAATTTTGCATGAGAACAAGACTGTAACAGTTTTGGTTGAAATAAGTGAGGAACCTGAACTTGTTCCAAGGGGGTTTATTGGCCTATATAAGGATGTTGCCCTCGAACTTGGTGCATTAAATGGTGAAATTGTTAAAGTTGAGCTCGCTAAAACTCCACAAAGTGTTACATTTATTAGAAAAAAGCTTAAGGGTCAACCATTATCTGCTGAAGAAATATCGAGTATAGTTCAAGATACAGTTTCATTGAACTTAAGCGAGCTTGAGATTGCAGCATTCTTGTTGGCTCAAGAATTTTATGGCATGAACATGAATGAAATTGAGGCTTTAGCCAAGAGCATGTTGAAGACTGGAGATGTCCTAGATTTGCCTGGTAAGGCGGTAGATAAGCATAGCATAGGCGGTGTTCCAGGAAATAAAGTTTCACTGCTCATTGTTCCAATAATCGCATCTACAGGGCTTCTTATTCCAAAAACTTCTTCTAAGGCTATAACAAGCCCTTCTGGGACCACTGATACAATGAGTGTTTTGGCTAACGTTGAATTTTCGATAGAAGAACTTAGAAAGATTGTTTTAAAAGTTGGTGGTGCAATCGTTTGGGGTGGTGCATTAAATCTTGCTCCTGCTGACGACATTTTTATAAGAGTCGAGTATCCACTTAAGATTGATCCTAGGCCTCAGATGCTTGCTAGTATTATGTCAAAGAAGGCTGCTGAAGGAATATCATATCTTGTTATTGACCTTCCAACTGGTAGGGGTGCTAAAGTTCAAACGAGAGAGGAAGCATATTCTTTGGCTCAGGACTTTGTAGAACTTGGTAAGAGAATGGGCATTAGCGTTAAATGTGGTATCACATATGGTGGTCAGCCTATTGGTAAGGCTGTGGGTCCAGCTTTAGAGGCTAAGGAAGCTTTAAGTGCTTTAGAACATCCTGAAGAAGCTTCTAAAAGTCTTGTTGAAAAGTCTGTTTCCTTGGCTGGACTTATTTTAGAGATGACAGGCTATGCATTCAAGGGGGAGGGAAGTAAAATTGCATTGGAGATACTGAAAAGTGGGAGAGCGTTAAAGAAATTTAGGGAAATCATTGAACATCAAGGCGGTAATCCTAACGTTAGACCTGATGATATACCAGTTGGAAAATACAAGTATGAGGTTATAGCTGAATCTGATGGCTATGTGACATTAGTTGATAATACTCTAATAAATGCGATAGGCCGTGCTGCTGGGGCTCCACTTGAAAAAGGTGCTGGGCTAATGATTTATGCAAAGCAAGGGTATAAGGTTGAAAAGGGACAGGTTTTAATGGAAATTTATGCGGAACGTGCTACTAAACTGCAGGAGGCTATTTCAATATGTAATAGCAGTAAACCAATTGTTGTTGAAGGCATGCTTCTTTCAACATATCCAGAATTCTAATTCATATAAAATGATTATGAATGTA
>JACIWG010000166.1 GCA_014361085.1 Nitrososphaeria archaeon | reverse complement strand
GCTTTAACATTTATTGGAGGAGAACCCATCATATGCTCAGGTAACCTTATGAATGATACGCTAACATAATCTTCCTTAAGCTGCTTACCTTCCTCAACAGCCCTTTCCACAATACTACTAACTTTTTTAACACCCTTTCCGTCTCTTGGAGTTTCTGATAAAGTAATGTCCAATAAGATGTTTATCTTCTTTTTACTAAGCCACGAGCCTACTTCAACAGCAACGTCAACATACTTTTCGTTCCTTTTAAGAGTTTTACATTCAGCGTAGACTTCAACATCACCCTTTCTCGCATAAATATCTACCCTTCCTCCAGAAAGTTCTGGGAAAACGACATCAAACCCTTTTGAAGCATAATTGGAGGCAATCATCGCCTGATACATTAAAGGCTCAAACATACCCCTATCCCTTAACCTTCCAACAAAACTGCTTTTATCCAACTGGAGAACATTGTGTTCAATCAAAGTTTCCATAGAATATGCAAACAAAACCAATTTCATAAATTCTTCAACATTACTAGAAAATCTTAGGTCAAAAGAATAAGAATTTGCTTTAATTTCATGCAAAAGCTTATACCATCTAGCGGCCCTATGAACATTAACAGGCTTCAAGTACCTTAACTCTTCAGGTCGCCCATGTGATGAAAAAGTTTCCAGTCTCTTACATTCATCTTCTAGAAACTCGCGAGTAAACACCTTATCAAGAAAAGACTCCAAGAAATCAACTAACATACAAGAATCTTTAACATTATTTAAACCCATACTAATCACAACAGAACTTCAAACTTATTTTAACATTATTCCATCTTTATTCCTACCGTTATCCTAATACCAACACTTGGCAGTTCATCTGATGAAATAGACTTATTTTTATCTATTGCAGGATCGTTTCCTAGCAATTCTGGAAACATTGCTTGCAAAAACTTTTCTGCATCAATAGAATACATTCCCAAATTCTGTAATAGTATATGCCAAAGAAAGAAAGCAATTCCTTTTTGATTACACTTCCTTAGTTCAGAGTCTACAAAAACTGTATTAGAAGTAGGAGTAAAATTGGAACCATATATGTATTCAAGTTTTACTGTTGATAATGCAAAAGCATTTACCCTAAAATTTTTTCGCCAAATACCTCTATAATAGACTGAATCACTAAAATCTTTATTTTTATATGCAAATAAATAGAAAGAACATATATCGGGGTACATTCTGAAAACATCCAAATTATATACAGTATTCTTGTATCTAAAACTAGGCCAATACTTCATAAAATATAACTGCTTTCCAGAAAGATACCATGGTTTATTATAATGTCCAAGCTTAAGTTGTATAAAAGTAATGGTCTTACTTGTAGAATAACACCTTATAGGAGAGTAAATCTTGTAATCCACAATTAAACTCAAGTCGCTTGTCTCACAACCGCTTCCATCAAAATAGACTGTCCTCGAATGGGTTTTATAACTTTCAATTTCCAAAAAGGCATCAAAAACTCTTCCAAAAATCTTACTAATATTTTTAGGAAGTTTTAAATGGGTTAACCTAACATTTTTAAAATCATTGAAAATAGAGTCAAGAATTTGCCTTTCATAATAATTATTTGCTAACCATAGGTTTTTATTAAACTTACCAATAAACTCTTTATCCAAAACCTCAAAATTATAAGAAAGTAATTTATAGAATAAATTTTTGAAAGAAGGCATAACTAAAAGTAAACATTAGTAAATACAGTTCATGCTAACCTTTTTTCCTCTGTTATCAAATTTGGTATTGCAATTTAACATTTTAGGAAAAAATCTTTAACAGTAGTAGCAAATTCTTCAAGCACTTTAATATCCTTTTCAACATCTTCAACAGTTAATAATAGCTTTTGCCCCTCACTAAATTCTGTTATACCCGCTTCCCTAAATTTTGAGAGAGAATCATTATCGATTACACCCTTATTATGTATTAGTATATGCCTCTTCTGTGCTACAGCATTAGCTTGAAAAACTAAACGTCCAATTTCCACATTATATTTATGTTTAATTTTTTTAGAAAAACATTTTAGGTCAGAAAAAATTCGTCTAAGGTCTCTTGTAATATCACCCATCTTAAGTTCCCATAAACTTCTCAAAAACACCTCTAAACTGCTAACACAATAGATTAAGATAAGAGGCAAGGCGGCTTCAGAAACTTGATCGATGAATTCTTTAGCATAACTTCTAATAGGCCCAAACTCATCCCTTAAGGCAGCAAGAGGACGAACAGATCTAATTTCAGTCCTTAGAGACCTCATCTTAAGCACTAAGAGAAGATTTCTAGCAAATTCAAGTTCTTCTTCAAACTCTTTAAAACAGGCCTCAATCTCTTCAGATATTGACATACAAATTTTTACCTTCAAACTCTTAGATAAAAAGATTTAGCTGATTAAAAATTTATTCCTTTGCATTATTTTCATGATTATGGCAACTGACTTACTATTTCCTTCTAAAAGAGAATTTTTTACTTTATCTGAAGGATAGCAGGGTAATAGTACAATAACCGTATCACCTAAATCAGGAACTTCATAAGGCACCTAAACGGCAACAATAAAATTAGAACCAAAATCATTATTACCGGAAAAGATTCTCCTAAGCCTAGGCCTAAGAACCTCAGCATCCAAACCACTGTCGAAATCACCGGACAAAGTTAAAACGTCAACATTTAGGCAACTAGCAAGACTCAAAATCTCATTTAAAGCTTCAACAGTCTCACGCTTACGCTCGGAAAGATGAAGGTCAGAAGAGTGAAGAATACGCAAACTAAATCATGTAAACCTCTATTATACCATGAATGTGTAAGATTAGACAGTTGATCTTTTTAATAAAGGTTCCCTCCTATGTCACGGTACTTTTTGTCATCAGATAGGTTTTTAAAGCCATCATACTTAAAAGATCCATTGAAAATTCTATTTAGCACTTTCACATATGTCATATTTCTTGACCCAAATTGTTTTCTATAAAGAGAGTTTTGATTTGAAACTTAGTTAGTGACCGAAAGAGCGGTTCATATGCTTGGGAAAGTTTGATGGGTAATTTTACCATGAAATAGCTTATATGATCCTTTACATGCCTAGCATAGGTTAATCTATATTTTAATTGCTTTTTTAGGTTGGACACAACATAAAGTATAGCTCTTATATAAA
>JACIWG010000165.1 GCA_014361085.1 Nitrososphaeria archaeon | reverse complement strand
TTTATGCTGAATAAAGAGTAAAGTTAAACTTTATAAGTTGGTTAACCATAATTTTGTTGGTGAACATATGACTAAAGCTATACTTAGGGTGAGAAAGAAGGGTGTGCTGATACTTCCAAAGTCTTTGAGGGAGGCGGCTAATATAGTTGAGGGTGAAGTTGTTGCTGAAGCTGGAGAAGGAAAGATAGTTATAAGATCTTTCAAGCCAAAGGTTGTTGATATAGATCCTCATGTTGTTGAAGAACTACTAAGTGAGGAGAGTAAAATTGAAGAGGAGAAGTTTAAGAGAATCCTTAAAGAAGTACGTGGTTGACACAAGTGTTCTAGCAGAATATATTATAAGAGACGCTGTATATAGAAATGTGGTTGAAAAACTGTTTAATGATGCGCTGAAAAAGACTATTGAATTATATGTTACACCATACACAATTTCGGAGCTTATATACGTATCATCTAGGATCTATAAAATTGCCTTACTCGAGAATTCGAACGAGGAAGCCTTAAACTTTGTTGAATGGCTTAACACAAGAGTTAAGTACGTTCAAATAACAGGGGAAATATCAATTGAGGCGGGAGAACTCAGGAAAAGGTTCAATATAGCACTAACAGACTGTTACGTGATAGCTGCTGCAGTAAAGCTTCAAGCAAAAGCATTATTTTTGAAACCGGAAAGAGAGATGCTTGAAAAGATAGAAGAGTTAAGAGAGCTACCGATAGCATTTCTTGCAGAAGACAAATAAATTTAAAATTCTATATGAAATTTTCTATAATTTTAAGTGATCCTATTCAAATAGGCTTTCCTTCTGGCCTAGCTTTTATTTGAACAATATCTTAAGTGTGTGCTTTAATCCGAAAAGATGTTATTTCTTAATTAATATGTGTCAAAAAATTATGTTATGTTTCTAATAGGGGGATAGAGGGTTTAATTATCCATGTCCTAGGATTTTTGAGGACGATTTTTATGAAATCTTGTGCGCCTCAAAGCTTACGATATCATGTGTTTCAACATATCCGGTGACAGTTTGACTCTGTTGCCCAGGCAACTGTAAAATTATGATCTCAGGCATGTCTGAACGTGATGTGAACTCGAATTTTGCGCTCATAGTGTTTCCTGTAACATTTACTTTGACTGGACCATATCCCATGAAATTAGTGAATGTTATGCTTCCGTCTGGGTTAATTGTTCCCTCTATATCATATTGGGGAAGCAAGTATACTCCTTGATAATCTAAGGGTGCATAATTGAACAGTATAGTCTCTTTAATGTTACTGCAGGAGACTGTTCCCCATATTTCTTTACCATCTCTGTTTATCCACAAGAGTATGGTTGCCTCAACCTTTGATGAACCAAATTCTCCCTTCCACCCGTCTTCGATGCTTGAAGTGGATATTATGGTTATGGTCCCCTCCCACTTTTCAGCTTGAGTCGGTGGGATTCCTGTTGTTGTAGTGGTTGTTATACTTGTGGTTGTCCAAGGCGGTATAGTAGTAGTCGTTGTCGGTGAAGCCAATATAGTTACTGTAAACTGGCTCACGATTCCGAAGCCTACAGCTGACACGGTAATCGTAGCAGTACCAGGACCTACACCCTTTACAAGGCCGAGAGGGGATACTGTTGCAACATTAGGATTGCTTGTGCTCCAGAAATAGAGTATCCCTTCAACCTCCTTACCTGACTCATCAGTTGCCACAGTACTTAATTGTAGTGTGTAACCCTGATGGAGTATTGAAGAAGCAGCCTCTATTGTAACCTTGCTTGGAGGCTTTGAGGGAACACCGTTTGCAATCCTCAAAATCCAAACATCGTTTAGAAGCTTACCTCCACCAGCATCTCCACCAAAGACTATCATCATATTCTTTTCCGTTCCAGTATAGACTGCAGAATGGAATACTCTTGCCGTTGGACGAGGTGTTCCAGTCTCATATTGAACCCAAGTAACTGTTTCCTCTCCAATGTCTGCAAGTATCCAGACATCATTCCTAACGTACCTGTCAACTCCAGCTCCACCAAAAACGATCACCCTCTTATTCACACTATCTATTACAGCTGTATGCCCTTCCCTTGAAGGCGGACTAAGTAAAGTTACTATTTGCTTCCAACTTGGTGTACCACTTAAACCATTGGCATTTGACATGATCCAAGTATCATTTCTCCTCTCTAAATATGAAGGCGGGTTTGCGGTTGAAGGATTTCCACCAAATATTATCATAGAATTTGATATAGTATCGTAGACTGCCGAATGCCTTATACGGCCAACTGGCAACGTTCCAGAAGGATTTAGCTTCCGCCATGTTGGATTTTCAGTAACACTGATTATCGCCCACGTTTCATCAAATATTGTCCCCTGAGACCCCCTCCAAACCCCACCTCCAAAGAATATGAACATATCATTCTCCTCATCATAGACACCTCCCATACAACCACGTGTTTCCGGAGGAGTTCCACTGATATCCAGCCGCCTCCATGTAGAGGCCTCTTTTCCGAGGCCGTTGGCGTTACTTAGTATCCATAGGTCCATTTGAATATAGTTGTTTTTATCAGCGCCTCCAAATATTATCAGCATGTTTTTCATAGAATTGTAGCCTGCCAACATCTCAAACCTTTGAGGAGCGTTGCCTGAAGTTGGCAGCCGCTTCCAAGAGGGTTCACCACCCACACCAGAGGGGTTCAACAGCAGCCATGTGTCATTGAAACATTGGCTACTACCTCTTCCACCGAAAACTATCAATATATCATTTTTAGCATCATAGACTGAAGCATGCATGCTCCTTGGTTCAGGAGCGGTTCCAGTTGGATGAAGCTCCGTCCACATGGAGGGTGGTGTGCGGACTGCAGGATAGTTTCTTGGTATGACTGTTGTTGTGCTGGTTGTTGTTGATGTTGGACGCGTAGTTGTGGTGGATGAAATACCTTGTGTGGTTGTAGTAAATGTTGTGTGTGTGCTTGCAGTAGTGGTTGTGGGTGTGGTTTGGGTGGTTGTAAAACTTGGATATGTTGGGGTAGACATGATCTCATTAAATATGATGAATGATATTCCCAACATTACAACAATGGCTACAACAGATATGATAATACTCTTATTAGCCATCACTTTTCATCAACTATTGCTGTTTAAAAATTTTTTCTATAATAGGTTTGAGACACTGGAGGCTGGGAAAAGGTGGTTTAAGACCCTCTTTT
>JACIWG010000164.1 GCA_014361085.1 Nitrososphaeria archaeon | reverse complement strand
TGGTTGCGATGATTGTTTAATTTTTTATAGAGGATGTACTAAACCTTTTGAACAAAATTATCTGATATCTAAACAATTAGTTTTAAAATTTCTCACTCTTTTTAAAAAAGGTCATTTGTCTCTTATAGAAAAAGGTTTAGGGAGAAGAATAATAATTGATTTAATGAAAAATTCAGAGAAAATTATAATAAAGACCCCTTTTATAGATGACTATGGCATCAAACTTTTAATCAAATTAAAAAATTGTGGCAAAGAAATCAGTTTAGTTACTAGAAAAGATAATCCATACATAGACAAATTATCAGAGTTAGGGATTAATTTACAAACCACGAGTTACTTTCATACCAAACTTTATTATTTTGAAAATAAAACTGATAAAATTTTTATTCATGGTTCAATTAATTTAACATACCAAGGTTTTAATGAAAATGAAGAGAACTTAGTAATAGTATGGGATCCATCAGAAGTTAGTCGAATAAAAAAAGAATTAGGATGAGCTTTATGAAAATTATAGACGAAATGCCAACTGAACTATTAGACGCAATGAATAAATTTTCTGTAAAACTTGAATGGGCCAGACGTCTTCCTATTTATGAGATCCATAAGTGGTGGGCCCGACGATATTCAGGAATTGTAAGACTAGTATTAGCTTTCTGCGAGCTTGAGAAAAAGACATTAAATAAAATAAGCGACTTTGATTCTTTCGTTCAAAATACATATTTTGACCCACCTAAGGTTAAAAATAAAAAATTACTTGATCCATTTTGTGGGGGCGGAACAATAATAATAGAGGGCGCGAAAATGGGTTATGAAACATATGGAATCGAAATAAACAAATTGCCTGTCTTAACTCTTGAATCTTTAAAGATATTAAAGGAGATAGATTTTAAATTTATTGAAGAAAAAATATTTTATATATGTGAGCAATTAAAAACATTTTGGATAACAAAATGCAAGGCTAAACATGATGCTTTAATAATCCATACATTTCTGGTTTGGAAAAATAAAAAAGGAGAAAAACAAATAAAAATTAATTTACTCAAAGATGATAAAGAAAAAACGTACTTTTGTCAAAAATGTAAAAAAATTTTTAAAAGCAAAGAAAATTTAGAAAAATGTCAAATTTGTGGTAATAACTTTAACGAAAAATATGAGAAAATTGAATATAATAAAATAGAACCATACGTTATTGAATATTTCTGTCCTGTCTGCAATAAAAGAGAATTTAAAGTTATAGAAGACGAAGATTTAGAAAAATTTAATATTACTTTTAGAAAAAAATTATTTAAGATTCCAAAATTAAATGAAACAAATAGGTTAATAAAAGCTGGATTAAAAGATTTTAGCCAATTACTTACACCAAGACAACAATTGACCTTTCATACTTTTCTTAGTACATTTAAAATTGAACCTTATAAAACTATAGCAAAATTAATTGTTTCAGATTGCGTACGTAGCTGTTCCCTTTTAGCATGGTATTCACCAAAATATAAAAAAGTTATACCTGGTTTTATTATAAAGAGTTACTGGTTACCATCTCAACCGGTAGAGTTAAATCCACTTTCATTCCAAATTTGTTCTGAAAACAGTTACAAGCCATTAGGAAGGGGTACAATTTTTTCTAGTTTAAAAAAACTTAAAAAAGCCAAACAATTTGTTACAGAAGAACAACTTCCGTTAGATTTCAAACTTTATAATGGTCCTGCTCAAGACATACTTCCAAAATTGAAAGGAAAAATGGATATTGTTTTTACAGATCCACCTTATGGAGATTATCAATTTTACTCTGACTTATCCTTATTCAACTTAAGTTTAATTGATAATATCGATTCTAATTATTTGAAAGAAATTTTAGAAAAAGAAGTTGTACTAAGGAAAAGGAAAGATATTAATAAATACAAAAGCCAATTAAACCAAATTTTTTACTTAATAAATACAAAATTATCAGAAAATGGTAAAATATTAATAACTTATCATCATCACGATATTAATATTCTTTACGCAATATTAGAGGTTTTTAAAGAACTACGTATAAACTTGCATGCAATTTATCCAGTTATAGGTGAAAGCAGTGGACGGTTATCAAGAAGGAAAATTTATTTAGATCTTTTATTCGTCTTTGGAAAACAAAAGAAAAAACCATACTATACCTTAACTAATTTCTATTTTACACCGTATGACAAAAAACTTCAAGATTCAATAGAAAATCTTATAAATTTTTATGAATAATAATCAGAAGGGAAGTTAACTGATACCAATAGATATACAAGAAAAGGAAGGGTTTATTATTAGTCCTATCTATAATTTTTATTCGATTATAGAAAAAATAAATAGAAGAGTTGTTTACATTCCTTCAAAAAGAAGAATTGTTGAGATATTACCAAGAATTTATGCGTTTCCAGTTCTTTTACCGGAAATTGGAATAATTACTTCTTTGGATGTTACGGCAGAAACATTAGCAAAAAAAATTTATGAATCTATATCAAAGGATTTTGAAAGCATTATCAGCAGTGGCAAAATATTCATTTCAAATATTTACAATTTTAATCCTGAAGAAAACAGAATTGTGTCTTGGGGAACTATTAAACCTTTTAAAATAGAATCTAATGAATATAAGTTATACTTGAGAAATTTATTTACTGATTTGATTATCACACCATCAATAGTTACAAAAGGGAAAATATTTTCTCCAAATAGATGGTTTAATATAATTTCAGAAAGTTATTCTAAGTTCCAGGCTACTGTAAATTATAATATCTGTATCCTTTATTTGAAAAAAGAATATCTAGAAAGAAAAAAGAAAAAAGTGATTTGGCTTAATTCTAAATTAGATACTTATGAAATCAAATCTGGAGCAATAGTTTTCCATCCAGATGGATATTTAGAATATTATGAACCTATTTTCATACACTTAACTTCAGACCCATCAGAAATTAATATCATATCAGACAAAGGTGATTACTTTTTGACTTCGCTCATTTCATTTAATAACTATGCCACAAACTATATAAATGCGGATATAAAAACAGGTTGCATCAATTTATTAGATACATTAAGCGAAATTGTGATATCACCGTGGGAAATTTTCCCATTCCTTTTTCCATTTTTTGCAAATAAACAAGAATTATCATCTTTATTATTCAAATTCGAAATAAATGAAAATATATTTTCCATCTTCAAGAA
>JACIWG010000163.1 GCA_014361085.1 Nitrososphaeria archaeon | reverse complement strand
CATTATCTTCTTCATTTGGTCCAGGATGTTTTAATAGAGGATGTTGAATGTAAGCTAACAGTTTTTCCCGGGACATTTTAAATGATTTAAAAGATTCTGAATATGGAATCTTAAGCTCCACTGTATCCATACTAGAATATCTTTTTTATGAGAATGTATTTAAGATTTTGGACATGAGATTGTGCATGTGAAATTATTTAAAAATTTAAATTTTTATTATAAGAAACCTTTTATGGCTATGAAGAGAAGAGGGTCGGGGAAAGGTGAATGACCTTGACTTACCTGTCTGAGCCTCAAAAAACTTTATTTCACTAACACAAGAGATGTCCCATCACATGAAACACTCCTATCGTTTAGATGAGGTAAACCTTCCCTGCATGTGCTGAAGGTTAACCCCTTACCTTTAACCTTCCCCCTAACCTTAGAAAGTATCCTTTCCCTATAATCTCTGGGAGCATAGTATGCGCCATGAATTTTTTCACCAAGCACAAAATACAGTTCTCTAAAATTTTTGGACAGGTTAGGGAACCTGGAAATCATGCGGTTAAAGTTGTCCCACTTAACCTTATAAGTTGATGAGACAATATGTTTTGCTCCAGCATCAGCTACAGCTTCTATAACATCTCCTAAACTCTTATCATCGTCTGTAAGAAATGGGATTATTGGATCCAATCGGACAACAACGGGTACACCTTTGTCAGAAAGTTCTGCTACAGCCTTAATCCTCTTTAATGGGGAAGGTGCCATGGGCTCAATTGTTTTCGAAAGGTCCTCGTTTAAGGTTGTTATAGTTATGGACACTACACTCTTTCCCTTAGCCAACAAGTCCCCGTCTCTTGTAACAAGATCTGATTTGGTGACTATTTCAACAGTATATGATCCAATCAACTTTTCAATAACCTTTCTCGTTAGCATCAGCTCCCTTTCTTGAGGGATGTAGGGGTCACTGCTACTCGAAATATTTATAATACTATTTCTAGGAATACGTCTAATATCTTTAACAATATATTCTAGGACTCTATCCTTTTTTCTTGGATTAAAAAAGTCTCTAACATACGATGATGCGTAACAGTATAGGCATAAATGAGCGCATCCAGTGTATGGGTTAACGGTATACTTGAATGGACATGTACATAAACTTCCATTCTTCCAGGGGTCAAAGGGCTTAACTATCCTATAATACATTCGAAACCCTCAAATATATTTCCTTATCCAATCTTTTTATCCTTTAAAAAATAGAATATGATAATTTTTGGGGAAAATGTTAAAAAGCAGTAAACAAAATATTATAATGAAATGGTCAGCGTAATAGTAGTTTATGAGGGAGAAAGTACAAGAAAGGGAGTATATGAGCTAAGTGACCTAGGAATTTTTGAGGAAACCGGTTTCAGGGGAATAATTAAGGGTGAAGTAGAAAATCTAGAAAAATTTTTGAAAGAGCTTGAAACAAGAGTCCAGACCACGTTTTTGCCTGTAAGCAGGGTTGTTCCAATAGAGGAATGGTTCTACTTTTCTCCAGAAAATTTCTTGGATATAGTGAAAGAGAGGATAGCAAAATATTTGGATAGGATTAAAGTGAACGAAACATTCTGTGTTAGAGTGGAACGCAGGGGTATGAAGGGTGTGCTATCAAGTAAGAACTTGGAAAGGGAAATAGGATCACACGTATACAGCATTTTAAGGGAAAGAGATGGTGTCGAGCATAAAGTTGACCTCAAAGACCCCGACAGGATGCTTGTGATCGAAACAATAGGCAACATTGCTGGCATAACACTAATATCGAAAGAAGACAGGAAAACTTTTCCATTAATAAAAATAAAATAGGATCTCAAACTTTCAAACCATAATAGGGCACCTAATGTTATAGGCGGCCACAACTATGTCATCGAAACTTTCTTCCTAATTATACCCTTAACAATTTCCATGGATTCAACAAAATCTAAGTCATCATCCAACTTTACTTCAACATTCGCTTTCTTCTTAAGCGTGTTAATAATATGCCTTTCTATAACATTTGACCCAATACCAAAGATAAGGTGAAGACAATCACTAAACTTTTTCAAATTTGATGGAATATCCTCCTTTTCAATAAGATACTCTCTTTCAATAAAATAGTATATTGACTCCCTACCCTTATCACCTAAAATAGACAACGCTTCATCTATAGCCTCCAAAACTATACGGTCAACAGCATCCAACATTTCATTCATAACTTTGTTATTATTTTTATATAAATATTGCTAAAATAACGTCTCCCACTTAAAAAATAAACTTTAAATACGGATAAAAGTGCGCTCTTGCTAGCAATGTCTATGTGGGAGTGTGAAGTTCGAAGGCATGCATCATCCTCTTATTGAAGTACTGCTTTCGCAGATTAAGGACTTAGAGACTGTGTCCCGTATAGTTTTAAGGACGGCAATGCAGGAAACTGGAAGCAGAAATGGTTTTGTTGGCGTAATAGATCCAGTATCGAAGGCTCTTGAAATCAAGGTCTTCGAGGATACTGGAAAATGTTTAATGAAGAAGAAAACTTCAACATTCTATCCAGATGAGAATGGAAAATATCCTTTACTGTTTGGTTATGCATTAAACGAGAAAACCGCTTTCTTTACAAACAATCCAAGAGCACATCCTGCATCTAAAGGCGTTTCACGCAACCATGTTCCAATAGAACGTTTTATGGCTGTGCCTATAATATTAAATGATAGACTTCTTGGACTAATCGCTTTAGCTAATAAAGAAAAAGATTATACAGAAGAAGATCTGGAAAAATTGAAGGAAATTGGAAGATATTTTGCACTAGCACTTGAACGCTATTGGCTAGAAGAGGAACTGAGAGCATCAAAAACATGGTATGAAATATTATGGGAACAAGTACCATTACCAATACTGCTCATAGAAGAAAATGACATAATATCCCAAGTTAACAAAGAATTTGAGGAATTCACTGGCTACAGTAAAGAAGAGGTTGTGGGAAAAATGAAATGGCAACAGTTCGGCCACAAAGAATATGTGGAAAAGGCAGCGGTCTACAAGCAGATGAGAATAAAAGGAGAGCAGGCGCCAACAGAATACGAATACAGGGTAATAGACAAAAATGGGAGAGAACATGATGTAATAGTATATGCACGATTAATTCCTAATACGAAAAAGATTCTTGCAATATGGTTGGATATTACAGAAGAAA